>CAMLIL010000010.1 GCA_946480015.1 uncultured Oxalobacteraceae bacterium
GCCTGGGGGAGTTTGACCTGGCCAAAGGTGGGGGAATTTAACCTGGCCAACGGGGCTAAGGGCGGTCTCCCGCTACAAGATGCATTATGCCAATACTTCATCCGATGCAAAATCGGGAACACTGACTTGCGCTATGACGCCTGGACGCGTCGCCTCTATTGGCGCGACACCGATGGCTTAATAGTAGCGGTGCAGTTTTCAATTCCATATAGAGTTCGTTTAAATGTTCAGGTGCCAGCGCGGAACAGACCGAACCACGTAGATAAGGAAATTGCTCCAGCAGAGATACATAATCATCGCATGGACGTCGCACCAGAAGAAGTTTTAATGCCGGTCTTGACCGCTGCCGACGCAAACGTTAAGGCTATGAAGCGCACACTAGCAATGACATATCACCCGGACCGCTATTCGAGTTTTGATCAACTTTTCCAAGATATCGCGACTCGGCGGATGCAGGAGGTGAATGCGGCATCGGGCGAACTGCTTAGACGAAAAAAAAGTAATACGTAATCATCGCCGAACCAGCCCCCGCTAACCTAGCCGTTTCAAGTTGGTTGCCTGATATTCCTACGCGAGGCTGGGGGAAACTGGGTATCGAGGGTCGGCTTTTGGATCGTCAGGGGGCAAGAATTCCGGTCTGCTCTTCGCTAATCGTCGAATCTCCGGTAATCGTGCTTGTGCCGTTCGAAGTGACACGATGGTGCTGGAAACGGCGCAGATTGGCGAGTGTCCATTCCGGCGATAGCGAACTCGCGCTGATAGACCGGGCCGATCTCAATTTCCGATTTCGAAACGGGAAAGCCGCGTTCGATATCAGCCAATGATTTATACCGTTTCACGACCGCGGTGGTCGCGCGAGGTCCTTCGTATTGGAGACCAGCAGCAGCTTGCCGTCCATTATGCGTGCATGCGCCAAGCGCGTTCATCGATCGTGTAAGCGAACAGCTCGCTTTTGAGGTCGATCTTCACGATGCGCCCCAGATGCGCCTCGCACACCTCATGACAGAGGCGAGCGCGCACCGGCGTCGGACAGTTGCTCCCGCGTTTGTGCTTGCCGCCTAGTCATCATGTTTGTCGGCCCATTCGCTAGCCGTGTGTTCAAGTGCGGCAATGACGGCGTCGCGCTTGGCGCCTGCTTCCCGGACAACGTGGGGATTATGGAGAACAATCAGACGCAACTCTTCCCCAAGGGCGCTCGGCTAAGTTTGGGGATGCTTCATGGATAGTCGAAAGGTGAATATAATATTTCTTGCAATTGTTTTCCGATCGTTATAGTATTTTCCAACAATCACTAAATTTCGAGATGCTGGAGAAGAGATGGCCACCGAAGAAAAAAAGTTTTCAATTCGCTTAAATGCTTTCCTTTTCGAAATCGACACGGCCAATTTTATGGCCTTGCTCGACTCTGCAGGTAGGGGCGTCAAAGAACACGACTTGAAAGCGGCTCTAGGGATCGAGGGAAAGATTTATGTGAAGGAGCGCGAAGAGGGTAGACCACGTTGGGCGGGCCATTTGGATGTGCTTCATGGCTCAATATTGCCGGGGCTGACTACGATGTCCGCTTCGGCGGTGCTCTTTGTAAAGACCAAAAAACGTATAGTCGCGTTCACATTCGGCTATGGACGATATTTATTAGACGACGCGCAGTTCGCTCTGGACTTCGGTATCAAAACGGCACTCAACACTCTTGATAATACGACTTTGCGCAGCGTGGACCTGTACTCGCTAGAACAGGAGCCAATGCAAAAACGTACGCAAGCAATACGTAATTCAAACATTAACACATTTGGGATTGATGTTAGTCGCGACATTCTCAAGGCTGTAACTGGCGAGGCACGAACCGGGGTTGATCTAGAAACGATAAGCGGAGGTGGGCCGCAGTATAGTTTTACAGCAAAAATTAAAGATTTTACTGAGCTCAAGAATATTGCAAATCTCCTTGGCGGTTACTATGATCTTACAATATATAAGAATGACTTCGGTTGGGTTGACAATATACAGCGAGTGCAAAATGAAGCATTGAAGTCAGTACTCGACGATTTGTTAGTAAGCGATCTGCAAAAGGGCGCTCCCGCAGAACTACAGCTGACTTTGCCCGAGATCGGTGAGTGGGATAAGATCGCTGGGTTTAGCTTCACGAATTCAAAGACTCGTGTTAAATCGATGCTTTCGGCTAATGACTACTTTGCGGCTAATCCGCCGAATAGTCATAATATCGCAAAGCTAAAGTCAAATAGAGTTTTTTGTTATGATGTAAATGGGAATGAAACCCATTACTCTGTTTACAGTTGCCTGTATTATGAATTACTATACAAGAAAAAAATCTATATTTTGTTTTCCAATAGCTGGTTCGCAGTAGATGAAGACTTCCTTGATACTATAAACGCGTCGTTGAATAATATACCTATATCGACGTTAGTGTTTCCCGATGTTCAAATATATACAAAAGCACCCATTGGCGGGAAAAAACCAAAATTAAATGATTTTTCGGTCGAAAGCGAGGGCGACTATAATGAGCGAGTTAGTAAGGCGTGCGGGTTTCATTTACTTGATAAGAAACTGATTAAGCCGCGAACGGGAGCGTCCTCAATTGAATTGTGTGATTTGTTGTCTAATAATAATCAATTTATTCACGCCAAACACAGAAAAGGCGGTTCAGCAGGATTTAGTCATCTTTTTGCTCAAGGTAAAGTTTCTGCTGAATTGCTTTTGTCAGATCAAGAATTTCGGAAGGGCGCTCGAAAAAGGTTGTCTGCCCATCATAAGAACTTAATACCGCTGGCAAAATTTAACTCTTCACTAAGCGAAATAGTTTTTTTGGTATTGGGGGATCAATCCGCAGATGTTAAAAAAAATCTGCCGTTCTTTAGTAAAGTGAATTTGTGGGTAACGTTCTTGAGTTTAACTCAACGAAATTTCAAAGTATCGATTGCTGGAGCAGCACTTTCACCACTCGTTACGCCCCTTGCATTGGCACCGATCATAACTAAAAAGACCGTTGGCAAAGCAAAAGCCGTTAAGCCGCCTGCCCCAGTTGTGCCAAGTGTCAGCGGGCTAGCTAGCGCGACCGCTGCAAGCAAACCTTGAGAACTAAATTACGATGAATTTTGCGCGCGGCAAATGGGGTCAAACCCGACATCGGGTTTGACCCATTCCATTACACACATCTCCGCAGCGCGTCCTGAACGCTGCCGGAAAGCTGTTTACATTCATTGAGTTGCAAGCCCGCTTGTAAATTTGTTCGATTTCGCGTTTACTCTCGTCTTTTGGGCGGCGCACGTGAGCAGAAAGCAAGCAGCACAGAGTTGGACCGACGAAGAATTTGCCGGGCTGGACCTGGGCGATGCCCGCCTCAACAAAAGGGCGAGAAAATTGATGGAAACATTCGCTGCCAAACCGAAGGCCAGCATTCCCGAAGCGTGCGACAACTGGACGGAGACGCATGCGGCCTACCGCTTTATGGCCAACCCGGAGGTGACATGGGATGGCATTCTGGCGCCGCATTGGGCGCGCACCATGGAACGTATGGCGACGCAGAAGGTTGTTCTGTGCATTCAGGACACCACCGAACTGGACTTCAGCGGCCAGGACATTGACGGCCTGGGCCCGCTCAACTACGAAGCGCGGCGCGGTATGTATGTGCATCCGACGTACGCGGTGACGCTGGAGCGTGAGCCGCTGGGCCTGCTCGACGGCTGGATGTGGGCGCGCGAAGAACGTGGCGCCGATGGCAAGCGCCCCGCCAGCGTGAAAGAGAGTGAACGCTGGATAGAGGGCTACGAGCGGGTTGCCGAACAGGCGGCGCAGTTGCCCGATACCCGTCTGGTGTATGTGGCCGACCGCGAAGCGGACATGATGGGAATGCTCCGGCGCGCAGCCCAATTGGGCACGCCTGCCGATTGGCTCGTGCGCGCCAAGCATGACCGCTGCCTGGCTGACGGCGAAGGCAAACGCCTGTGGCCTGAAACCACAGCCGGCATGCCGCTGGGCGAGATCAGCTTCATCATGGCGGGGCGCGGCAAGCAGAAGGCGCGTCAGGTGCGCCAGCAGGTGTGGGCCCAGCGCGTCCTGCTGCGTGACGGCAAGCGCGGCAAGATCGAGGCAACCTGCATCGTGGCGCGTGAAGTGCAACCGCCGGCGGGCATCAAACCGGTGGAATGGCGCTTGCTGACCAACCGCTGCGCTGAAACGTTGGCCGACGCCAGCGAACTGATCGACTGGTATCGTGCGCGCTGGGAAATTGAGATCTTTTTCAACGTGCTCAAAAATGGCTGTGAAGTCGAAGAGCTGCAACTGTCCGCCATGGACCGGCTGGAGCGGGCATTGGCGCTGTTTATGGTGGTGGCCTGGCGTATCGCGTACTTGATGCGCAAGGGGCGCACCTGTCCGGATCTCGACGCCACATTGTTCTTCGATCCCGACGAAATCCGGGCGGCCTATCTGCTCAATAAAAAGAAAGCACCTGCTGCGCCCAGCATGAACGAGGTGTTGCGCATGGTGGCCCGTATCGGCGGTTTTCTCGCACGAAAACATGACGGAGAACCCGGCGTGAAAACAATCTGGCGAGGGCTGCAGGATGTTCAAGTTTCGGCTCAGACAATCAGGACGTTACGCGAGATGGGCGCATTGCAAGACTGAGTTGTGTGTAATGGAATGGGTTTGACCCCATTTGCCGGGTTTGAACCCTGCCTCGCTCGCCCAGCTATTTTTTCGCGCTGACTCCCCAAGTCCGACAGCAAGGACAAGCCGATTTCTGAGGCACAGCAGTGGCGCAACCACCGCATCACCAAGAGGCGCCCAATCGATGACCGGGCAGCATCCACAGGGATGACGCGAGGATCAGGCCCCGGGGCATGGACTCGCTTAGTCGAGCGAGGGAGACTTGGCTCACGGCATATCAGAAAGGGGGCGTCGGCCTGATCGAATTCTTGCAAGCCGACGAGAACCTGCTGCGCGCTTCCGATATGCCAGCACAAGCGCAGGTCGCCACCGGCATGTCGATTTGGCACATGCTCACGAAATTGCGATCCAGTAACTTATATCTTGCCAGCTATCAACGCATGGTTCCGGCGACCGCCGACGATGAAGTTTCCTTCGACGTCAGCGACAGGAGCCTTCGAAATGCCTTACATTTATCCGGAAGTCGACACACTCATTAATAAGCCACTGATCGGTACAGGTACCTGCGTTGATCTCATCAAGGCACTGGTTCCAGGGTTGAAAGGCAAGTCGACCGTGGCGTGGAAGCAGGGTGTGAACGTGATGGAAGCATTCAAAGCAGGCAAATCCTTCCCGCGTGGTACCGCCATCGCCACGTTCGACAGAGGGCGCTTTCCCAAGAGATGTGAGACCGGGTACCAGGGATCGTGCCATCACGCCGCCCTATTATTGAAGGTAATGCCGAGCGGGATCTGGATCATGGATCAGTACAACACCGACGACAAACGCATGTTCATCGCGACTCGCTTCATGCGCATACCGGCGCCGCGCACCGAAAAGCTGGGCGACGGCCGTTATCGCAATGCCGGCAACAATCCATTGGCTTTTTATGTGATCGAGCAATGACGGGGCGCGGTTTCCCACTGGCGTTGCTGCTGGTGGCCGGTGCAATAACGTGGCTGGTCAGTCGACCGATCACTGCCCATGGCGCACCGGCGGCGGTAGCGCCATACCGCGCAGTGTGTCCGGAGGCACTTCCACCCGGCGTTGTACCGATGCACAGTACAGCCGGGGACTGGACCGCTTCAGCACCGGCCGCATGGCCCGTCGACGGATCGGGGATGTTGCATGGACCTGCGGATGGCCAGGCCTACCTCGTGCCGGATTCCGCGCGGACTACGAGAAGCGGCGCGCGCAAGACTTATGTCAGACGGTGGACGCTCGGTTCTCCGCATCAGAACGAGACTTGGCTGTATTGCGCCTATGGGCCGGTGGAACTTGCGCGGCGTATTCCCGTCGATGTGACCGAATGCACCGTCACCGTGAAGTACGACCGGGAGCAGCGCGGGCCGACGGTCTTCGATTGTAAATAGCGGCCTGATCGAGCGGTAACCGCTCCGTGTCCAGATGTCGGGTTGGAGCGCAGCCTCGTCGGGAAAACGATAGTGAACGCTTAGAAAAAGTGAGAGCCGGATGTCGATTCCGGCAATCGCCGTTCGTCGTCAAGGTAAGAGCGGCACTGTGCGGCTCAGAGCAACCAAGAGGTACGCCATGCGGAAATTGAAGTCATTTCTTTTTATGTCACTGGACGGCGTCGTCGAATCTCCAGATACCTTCGTGCGCCCGAATGTGTATGCCGACTTTCCTGAACTGATAAGCGAAACCATGGCCGAGCAAGACGCTGTTCTGCTGGGCCGAAAGATGTACGAAGAATGGGCACAATTCTGGCCTGACTCGAAGATCGAACCGTTCGCATCCTTTATCAATAACAATCAAAAATTCGTTGTCAGCAACACATTAAGCAACTTGGAATGGCGTCATTCAACGCTCCTTAGTGGCGACTTGGCAAGCGCCATCAACACACTCAAAACGCAGCCAGGTAAAACCATCGGAGTTCATGGCAGCATCAGCCTGGTTCAATCATTGCTATTGATGGGCTTGTTGGACGAACTGTGTTTCGTTCAAGCTCCCGTCATTGCAGGGCACGGACGCCGATTGCTTGAGCCCCCGGGCCCTGCTCAACAGTTAGATCTGCAGTATTCGCGGGCAACGCCGACCGGACTACAGTATTTGGTCTATACACCGCGGCGGTCAGCCACATGAGCTTGTCAGGCAAGCCCGAATGATCTCCTCAGGTTTGAGTCGACGGGGCCTGCCGGGGCGGACCTTGGAAATCATCGCGCGTATAGTCAAAAAATGATGACATCGAGGCTTGGCTGTATGCGCCTATGGGCCGGTGGACTTCGAGGGGCGGTACATCGGTCCCTGTCCGGGCAGCGCGGCCGTAGGCGCGGGCACGGGTCCGTCGATCTGATTGACGGTCACGTTGTCGAAATACGGCATGCTGAGCTTTTGTGCATCCGCCCCAGCTATCACGCCCGCCATCCCTTTGCCGCATAAGCCGTCCGTCGCGTTTACCACCGGCTTGCCGTCAACGAAGCCCGTGATCGCGGCGCCCTTGAACTGAAGCTTCAAGTGATGCCAGCGCTTCGCCCCGACTCCAGGAACCTGCGCAACGGCCAGCACTTTCTCGCCGCCCTCGCTGGCGTCGTTCTGCGCTTTGATCAATGCCTGCTGCTCGGCGTCGCCCACCAGCGCCTTCTTGTCCGCCTTGCCGCGCACCACTACCAGCTCGATCCGCCCGCTGTCGCTCAATTGCAGGAAGTAGCCCTTCGGGATGAATCCGTATCCCGTCCCGACATGATTGACGCGGCCCATCACCCCCGCCACATCGCCGGGGTTCAGGTAGACATCGGTGCTGACCTCGTAGTCCGACCACTGGTCGTCGCCGATGATGGTGTAGGGCTTCCAATCCGGCGCCCAGGAATGGGTGGGAACGGGAACGGCCTGGCGCATGCATTTGCCCTGTCCGTCCGGGCAGGAGGCCAGTTCAAACGCGCCCGCGATGTCCGCGAAATAGCGCGGCAGATGGCCCCACTCCTTGGGCTGCGTGTACTGCTCGAAGGTCTCACGGTAAGGGAAGGGGAAAGCCTTTAACGCTGGCACATCGGGGAAGGCGCCTTTTTGCTGGCCCCGTGTTGTGGTCAGCGAATAGATGGAATTCGGATCGAGCGTTAGCGTGACCACGCCCTTGCGCGGACGGAGATCGGCGAGGCGGACGAACTGCTCTTGCGCGTTGCTGCGCCATACCGACAAGCCCTGCGTGGACAACCCGCCGCCCACCTCGAAGCGCACCTGCTGCGGCGCCTTGGCCTGGCTGGTTTCGATGATGACGCTGTAGTCCTTGCCGGGGGACATGAGCGTCACAAAGCTGCCTCCGTTGGCGAGTTCGCCACTGCCCCCGTTTAAATAGGTCCAGCCGGCCTCGGTGAACTGGCCGTAATGCGCATAGGCCCACACGTGCGGATTCAAGCGGTAGTGCCCGCTCCAAGGCCAGTTCGCGCGGATTGCGGATTCCTTGTCGCCGGCATAGGGCTCGGTGGTGTACAGCCCGGCGATGCCATACCAGTTGACGATTTTGGTGATGCCATTGTGGACGAAGTTTTCGTTGAAGGCGCGCACCACGCCGATCGCCCCGTCATAACCGGCGATGTACACGTGTCCCTCGGTGTTCCACAAGGGCTTGCCCATTTTTGCGGCCGCTTCCCGCACTTCCGGCGGAACCTTGGACTTATCGAGCACGTTGACGTGCGCACTGATGATGTCGATCGCGTCGCGCAGCTCCTTATCATCCGGCATGTCCTTGACGAAATCGTATTTCGATTGATCCGGCCAATTGTCGAAGCTGTGGATCTTCACATGGCCGAAGTTGTTCGCGTCCAGCCTTGCGCGCAGCGTTTTCACGAAATCGTAGCTGACGCCTTTCTCGTTGCGGCTGCCGATCGCGTCGAACTCCAGTCCGTACACTTGGCGCAGCCCCTTGAGCCAGCTTACATAGTAATCCGCCGCGTCCGGCGAGAAGAACTCCCGCTCGCCCGCCGTCTTGTGGCCGGCTTGCGGGTAGCGCCTGCCGTTGTCGCCGAGCCAGCCGGGACCGCTCCAGGCCGTGCCGTCCAGCGTGAGCGCGGGATTGCGCTTCTTCGCCTCCCGCATCACCCACCAGGTATAGCCGCGCGTGTAGTCCAGGTCGTCCCGGGTATGCATATGGCTGGGCATCGAGCCCTGCGTCGAATTGCCGTCGCCGGGGATTTCAACCAGCAAGGCGCTGACCGACGCGCCGAACTTCGGCTTGTACATCAGGTCCAGGATCTGGCTGCGCTGTGGCTCCGGATAATCCTTCAGCAGAACCGAGGTGGCGCCGCCACCGTCCACAATGCCGATGCCATCGAAGCGCTTTCCGCCGGCATCCCCCTTTAACTGGATGCGTTGAACACTTGATGATTCGGTCGCCGCTGCGGCCATGCCGATGGGCAGGGTGCTTAATGCCGCGAGCAATAACGGCCAATGGATGCGGTCGCGCATGGTAGAAGTCCCTTGGAGTTTTTTTGTGAATGTATAGCTGACGCGGGAGCTGCGCATGAAAAGCCGCAATACAGAGTCCACGTATAGCGTTCCCATGCTCCCGCGCTTTACCAACTTTTTGGGGAGAAGTTTGGCATGCTGTTTTTGGCCAATCAATTCACAATATTAACTCTAGATATACTTAATTGATATACCTCGGGACGCAGGCAAAGGTCAGGCGAGCCCGAACGACTTCCTCAGGCTTGCGTCGACCGGGCCAGCGGGCATGAAACGACGCAATTTGCTCAGCAGGGACGCCTGTCCGGCAGGTGTGCGGCGCATGCGCCATGCGCCAAGCGCCGCTTCAACGATCGTGTTGGCCACGCTCTCCGGTTCGGGGGCGGTCCTGACACTGTCGGCAACCGAACGCGTGACGAGGCCACGTTCACGGTCATAGGCCGGGATGGTCGAGCTGGCATGGGGCGAGTTGGCGTCCAGATTGGTCTTGGCGTAAGACGGTTCGACCAGCGTTACACGGATGCCGAACTGGCGTACCTCATGGTCCAGGGTTTCGGAAAGCCCCTCGACGGCATGCTTGGACGCCGAATAGAGCCCCATGTACGGAGCTGGAAGAAAGCCGAGCACCGAACTGACGTTGACGATGCGTCCTGAGCGCTGAGCCCGCATGGTCGGCAGTACCGCTTGCGTCGTGCGCAGGATGCCGAACACGTTGGTCTCGAACAGCGATGCCGCTTCACTGGCCGCGGTTTCCTCGACCGCCCCGATCATGGTCATGCCCGCGTTATTGACGAGCACATCGATGCGCCCGGCCTGCTCGACGATGGACTGCATTGCGCGCTTGACGGAAACGTCGTCGCGCACGTCCATCTCGATGAGCTCGACGCCGGCCAGGGGTGTGGTTTTGGCGATGCTGCGCACGGTGCCAAACACCCGGCATCCTCGCTTTGCGAATTTTTCCGCAGCGGCGCGCCCGATGCCCGATGACACGCCAGTAACAACGACAACGCTAGACTTCGACATATCAAACCCTTTCGACGACAGATAATGAAGTATCAGCGCGGCGAGTTTCCGTTGCCGGGCTGATCTTGTACCAAATGGAATACATGGCTGGCAGGAACACCAGAGTGAGCACGGTCCCGGCGAAGGTGCCGCCGATCAGCGTGTAAGCAAGCGTGCCCCAGAACACGGAGTGGGTCAGCGGGACGAAGGCCAGGATGGCCGCCAGCGCGGTCAGGATCACCGGACGGGAACGCTGCACGGTGGCCTCCACAACCGCCTGGAATGGATCCAGTCCGGCCTGCTCGTTGTGGTGGATCTGGCCGATCAGGATCAGGGTGTTGCGCATCAGGATTCCCGACAGGGCAATCAGGCCGACCAGCGCGTTGATGCCGAATGGCTGCTGGAACAGGATCAGGGTGGGGACCACACCGATCAGGCCCAACGGGCTGGTCAGGAAGACCATGACCATCGCGGAGATCGAGCGCACCTGGAAAATGAGGATGAGCAGGGTGACCGCCAGCATGATTGGGAACAGCGGCAGCATTGCTTTCGTCGCTTTGCCGGATTCCTCGATGGAGCCGGCCTGTTCGATGTGGTAGCCGCCCGGCAGCTTGTCCATGATCGGCTGGAGCTGCTTCGTAATGGCATTGGACACGTCCGGTGGCTGCAAACCATCGGCGATGTCGCCCCGCACGGTGATCGTCGGCATGCGGTCGCGCCGGTGTATGATCGGCTCCTCCATGCGCACGTCGACCGTGCCCACCTGCGACAGCGGGATGCGTTGCCCGCTGGCGCCGGTCAGCGTGAAGTCCGCGATCCTGGCTGGGTCGAGCCGGACGTCGCCAGCCGAGCGAGCCATCACTTGCACCGTGCGAATGTCTTCACGCACGGCGGTGAGCGGCACACCGCTCAGCAAGAACTGCAGTTGCTGCGCCACGGCGCTGGAACTCAAGCCCACGGCCTGCAATCGATCCTGCTGCAAGGTGAAGTGCAGCGCGGGCGTACGCGTGCCCCAGTCGTTGTTTACCGTACGCATCATCGGACTGGCATCCATGACGTGCTGCACATCGGCCGCGATGTTGCGCAGCTTGTCCGAGTCCGGACCGGTGATCCGGTAGGCGACCGGAAACGGCGAATACGGACCAAACACCAGCTGGGTGACACGAATGCGCGCTTCGGAGGCGAGGCCGTCGGCGATCGCCTTGCGCAGCCGCATTTTCAATACCTCACGCTCATTCTGGTTGTCGGTACGGACCACGATCTTGGCAAACGACGGGTCGGGCAGTTCCGGTCCCATTGCCATGTAAAAGCGTGGAGCACCTTGGCCGACGTAGGCGGTGACGATCTTCGCTTCCGCCTGTTTGGCCAGCCATGCTTCCACCTTCGCGGCGGCGGCGCTGGTCTGCACGATCGACGTGCCATAGGGCATCTGCACTTCGACCAGCACTTCGGGGCGGTCGGAGATCGGGAAGAATTGCTTCTTGACCACCGCCATGCCCAGCACGGCCGCCACGAACAGTCCGACCACCGCGCCGGCGACCAGCCACTTGCGTGTGATGACGCGCTTGAGCACCTGGCGGAAGCGGTGATAGCGTGGCGTGTCGTAGAGTGCGTCGTGGCCGCCTTCGACCTTGTGAAGGTCGGGCAGCAGCTTGACGCCGAGGTAAGGCGTAAAGACCACGGCAACCACCCACGAGGCGATCAGTGCGATGCCGACGATCCAGAACATATTACTGGTGTATTCACCCGCGGTGGAACGGGCGAAGCCGTTGGGCATGAAGCCGACGGCCGTGACCAGCGTGCCCGAGAGCATGGGCGCGGCCGTATGGCTCCAGGCATAGGCGGACGCGGCGACGCGGCTGTAGCCTTCTTCCATTTTCACCACCATCATTTCGATGGCGATGATGGCGTCGTCCACCAGCAGGCCCAATCCCAGGATCAGGGAGCCCAGGGTGATGCGGTCAAAGTTCTTTCCGGTCGCGGCCATTACCACGAAGACGACCGCCAAGGTCAGCGGCACGGCCGCAGCGACCACGATGCCGACACGCCAGCCCATGCTGACGAAACACACCACCATGACCACCAGCAGCGCGACGAAGAACTTGACCATGAACTCATCGACCGCCGAGCTGATATTGACCGCCTGGTCCGTGACTTTGGAGAGGCTCATACCCAGCGGCAGACCGGCGTTGATCGTACCAACCTCCTTGTCCAGCGCCTTGCCCAGGTCGAGCCCGTTCCAACCGTCACGCATGACGATGCCGAGCAGCAGGGCGGGTTCGCCGCCGTTGCGGATCATGAACGTCGCCGGATCTTCATAGCCGCGCTTGACCGTGGCGATGTCCGACAGTTTCAAGGTGCGTCCCTGCGCCACCACCGGCGTATCGCGGATCTTTTGCATTTCATCGAAAGCGCCGTCGAGGCGAATGAACACTTGCGGTCCCTTGGTTTCCACGGAGCCAGCAGGTGTGAGCGCGTTCTGGCTGTGGAGCGCGGCGAACACATCCTGCGGGCTGACGCCCAGCGTTGCCAGGCGCTCATGCGAGAACTCGACATAGATGCGCTCCGGCTGCTCGCCAACGATGTTGACCTTCTTTACGCCCGGAACGTGCAGCAGCCGCTGGCGCAGCGTCTCCGCGTCGCGCACGAGCAAGCGCTGCGGTTCGCCCTTGGCCTTGAGCGCGAACAGGGCAAAGGTGACGTCGGAGTATTCGTCGTTGACCATCGGCCCGATCACGCCGGAGGGCAGGTTGCCGGCTTCGTCTCCGACTTTCTTGCGGGCCTGGTAAAACTGTTCCTGCACTTCCGACGGCGGCGTGCTGTCAAGCAGAGTCAACGTTGTGAAGGCCAGGCCAGGTCGTGTGTAGGTCTCGGTACGGTCGTACCAGCGCAGTTCCTGCAGCCGCTTTTCCAGCTTTTCGGCGACCTGGTCCTGCATTTCCTGTGCGGTGGCGCCGGGCCAGGCGGTGACGACGGTCATTACTTTGACCGTGAAGGCGGGATCTTCCGCCCGCCCCAGTTTGAAGAAAGAAATGAGCCCGGCCAGGGAGATCAGGCAGATCAGGAACAAGGTGATCGAGCGCTCGCGAACCGCGAGCGCGGACAGGTTGAAGCGGCCTGTGCTCATGGTTGCGCTCCCGCGACGGCGACGCTGTCGCCAGCCACCCGCACCTGCTCGCCTTCGCGCAGCAGGTGGGTGCCCAGTGCGACGATGCGCTCACCTTGCTTGAGTTGAGCGGCAATGCGCGCGCCGTCGTCGCCCAGGCGCTGGACCGTGACGGGTCGCCAGGACACCTTTGCCGGCTGGCCCTGGATGACCCAGACTCCCGGCCCCTTGCCCGCATCGAACAGGGCGCCAATCGGTACCGACAGGCCGCCTTGCGTGGTGGCCTCACCATCCGGGATCTGAATGGTTACCGTGGTGCCCAATGGCGCGTTGGACAGTTCTCCCTCCAGCACGTAGCGCGCCTCGAAGGTGCGCGTCAGCCGGTCCGCGGCATCCGAAAGCTGCCTGAGCTTGGTTGGAGCGGTCACGCCTTCCTTGCCAAACAGCGTGGCCAGGCCGGCTGAACCGACCGCAGGGCGCAGCGTTTCCGGAAGTTGGACGATGGCTTCACGGCGCCCGGCATGCGCCACGCGCACCACGGTCTGGCCCGCGTTGACGACCTGGCCGGGTTCGGCCAGCGTGTCCATGATGACGCCATCGGCATCGGCCACCAGTTCCGTATAGCGGCTCGCGTTACGAGCAACTTCGGCCTGGGCTTCGGCCGCATTGAGCTGGGCTTTGGCGGCATCGGCCGCCGCCTTGATCTGGTCGTAGGCTGAAGCCGAAATCGCGCCAGTGCCGCGCAGGTCGCGGTAGCGGGCTTCGTCCTGCGCCGTTTGCTGCGCCCGCGCCCGGGCGGCGGCGACCGCTTCCTGCTGCGCATGCGCTGCGAGCTTCAGGTCGGCCGGGTCGATGCGCATGAGCGCTTGCCCGCGCTTGACGGTTTGCCCCGCATCCACGAGGCGTGCCAGCACCTTGCCGGAAACCCGGAACCCAAGATCGCTTTGTACCCGTGCCGCGACGGTCCCGGTGAACGCGCGCGACGCAACGGCCGCGCCCTGGATGGTGGCCGCCCGTACCAGCGGCGCTTCGGTCCGGGGATCGGATTGCTTGTTTTCGCCGCAGGCGACCAAGGCCAGCGGCAGTGCAGAGATGACAGCAGAGAGAACGAGGCGGCGGCGGAGCATAGAAATCCCGTAAAAGAGAAACAGGATTTCATTTTGAGACTAGTGACTAATTAAGTCAATAGTCACCATCGATTTTTCGCACTTATGGCGACAGGCTGCGCAGCACCAGGCTCGACAGTTGAGTCGGCGCGTCGTTGGAGTAATTTAAGCTGTACTGCAAGAGCAGCGGATTGAGGTAGGGGCGCATGACCAGGTAGATTGCGTCTGCCGCTTCGTCGAGCGGCGTCTTGCGTTCGAACTCCCCGGTTTCGCGTCCATGGCGCAAGATCTCCTGCAGCACTAACTGAATCCGCTCCTCATAGGTGCGCACCACTTCCCATTGTTCGCTAGCGGCCGAGGCCGCAATGTCATGGAGCTTGCGATCTTCAAAAAACAGGCGAAGGCTTGATTCGACGGCCACCTTGAACATGCGCCGAAGCTTTTCTGATGGGCGGTCGGTGCCGCCAACGGCGCTCGCGACATCAGTCTCGACCTGGTGCAGACAATTTGCGCAGATAAGTTCCCCGATGGCCTGCTTGGACTCGAAGAATTTATAGATGTAAGCCTTGGAAAAGCCGATGGCCTTGGCCAGGTCGGACACAGTGGTCTTTTCGTAGCCGTACAAGCGGAAGTGCTCGGTCGCTGCGGCAACGATTTGGTCTCGCACCTCGTGATCGATGGGGCCTCGGGCAGGGCCCGGATTAACGTTTGATTTGTTCATGTTCACACTTTACGCCTTGTCTTCGAATTCCACAATAAGTGACTGTTTCATGATATAGTCACTCCATTCCTCACCCTTTTCACTTCGCGGAAGATGCCCATGTTACTCAAACGCACTCTCTTCATGGTAGTCGTCGCCAGTCTTTCAGCCGGTTGCGCTGTCGGGCCGGATTACAGCCGGCCCCACACGCCTATGCCAGATCGCTACCTGGGCCAAGCGGCAGTCGAGCACCGGCACGCAAATGCCGCCGCCGACCTGCTCGTGTGGTGGGAAGGCTTTGGCGATCCCCAGCTCACCGGCTTCGTAACGCTCGCGCTGAAGCAGAATCTGGACCTCGCGCAGGCGTCCGCGCGCGTCGTCCAGGCGCGCGCGGGACTGGGGGCTGCGCATGCTGCGCTGCTACCTTCTGGCAACATCGGTGCCCAGGGCGCGCGGGCTTACCAGTCGGTTGAAACGCCATTGGGGCAAGTGTTGAATTCAAAGCCCGATTTCGATCGCTACGGCAACGCCTATGAGGCCAACCTCGGCGTTGGCTGGGAGCTGGACGTATTTGGTGGCGTGCGTCGCGGCCGGGAAGCGGCACTTGCCGAGTATCAGGCATCTGAAGCTGGCGCGGCGGCGGTACGGCTGGCGGTGGCGGCGCAGACCGCCGACATCTATATCAGCATCCGCGGACTGCAAACCCGCCTCGACGTCGCCCGCAGACAGGTACAGACGCAACAGGAGCTGCTGGCAACGATCAATCTGCTGTATGGCAAGGGCCTGGCCGCCGAGCTTCAGGTGCGCCAAGCCGAGGGCGCGCTCGCGCAGGTGCGGGCTGCGGTACCGGTCCTTGAAGCGGGGCTGGAGTCGGCCATGAATGCGCTGGATGTGATGCTGGGCACAGCGCCGGGTACGCACCGGGAGGAACTGGCGAATGCCCGCGTGATTCCGGCCGCCCCGCGCATCGCAGCAACCGGCGCGCCGGGCGATTTGCTCAGGCGCCGGCCTGATCTGATCGTGGCCGAACGCCGCCTGGCAGCGTCGACCGCCCGGATCGGCATGGCGATCGCCGAGTATTACCCCAAGCTCTCCTTCAGTGGGTTGATCGGCAGCGCGACGTCGGTCTCTAGTGGCAACCTGTTTACTGGTGGCGCAAGCCAGGCTGCCGGTGTGCTGGGTCTGCGCTGGCGTCTGTTCGATTTCGGCCGCATCAACGCGCAGATCGGCTTGGCCAAGGGCCAGGAAGCGGAGGCGCTGGCCGGATATCGGCTCGCCGTGCTGCGTGCTACCGAAGACGTGGAAAACGCCTTCTCGGCCTTGGTTAAGCGCGAGGACCAGGCCGGCATACTGGCTCAGGGCGTGGACTCGCTCAGCCGGGCGAGGGGGGCGTCGTTCGCGGCATATCAGAAAGGGGTCGTCAGCCTGATCGAAGTCTTGCAAGCCGACGAGAACTTGCTGCGTGCTTCCGATATGCGAGCACAGGCGCAAACCGAATCCGCACGCGCGGCGGTCGCCGCCTTCAAGGCACTCGGCGGCGGTTGGCAACCACGCGAATCCGAAGCGGTAGCGATCAGATAGGTACCACGCACCGAAAAGGTGGGCGAGGGCCGTTATCGCAATGCCGGCAACAGCTTATGATATATTTTGACAAGTATGATATAAATGAAACTTTCCTCATTGCTGTAACCCGGTTAGGAGCGCCATTTGAGCAGACCCCTCATTGTCATGGGCGACAAGACCAGTCATGGCGGCACCGTCATCAGCGCCGATCTCACCTTCGACATCAACGGCAAGTGCGTTGCGCGCGTCGGCGACATGACCGTTTGTCCCAAGTGCAAGGGGACTTTCGCTATCACGTCCGGGCCGAGTGACCTGGTGGACGGGTTCGGAAACGGCTATGCGCGTCATATGGACTTGACCGCATGCGGTGCGAGATTGATTTCCGGTCAAATAACCACAACCTGGTCGGACGAATCGTCAATCGGCGACCCTGCTGCCGAGGATAAGGCCGAGGCCCTGGCGGCCGCGGCTCAGATCGCGGCGGCCACGCAGTCTGGCGTGTGTTTGGATTGCCTGCTCAAGGCGGCGACCGTCGGCAGCGCGACTGTGGTGCGCGAGTGAAGGTACCGATCGATGTGGTCGCGCGGCTCGCGCAGTTACACCAGAGCATGTCCTCGTTGAGGCTATACGCCCTGGTTGACGGCGCACAGTATCGCGCGCACCTCGGGGAACCCTTAACGGCGCGGCAGGGCTTCTATCCATTATTCGCCAACACACCGGACGCAGCATTGGCCCATGCCGGGCCGTGGCTGGTCGATACTGAGCAAGCCAGCGAGGCGTTGATTGACGCGCTGGCCGCACTCGAGCAAGCGGCATCCGCCGTCACATGGTTGATTGCGCCGCAAGACCTTGGCGGTCTGGCCCAACTGCTGCAATTGAAGCTCGATATTGAATTGCCCGACGGTCGCACCGCGCTGTTACGCTTCTGGGACCCGCGTGTGCTGGTCGACTTGATTGAGATACTGGACCCCGGCCAACGCGAGGTGTTCTTCGCTCACATACATGAATGGCATCTGCTTCACAATGGACAACGAGCATGGCTCGGGAGGCAGCATGCTTCGACTCAGTGAAGTCCAGTGGCAAGCGCTTCAATCACGCGAAGCGCGCCAGTTCGTCGCCGCCGTGTGCGACCAGTTCCTGGCTAAGCGTCCTGACATGCAGGACCGGCCTGGTCGCGTGGAAGTGCAGTGCCGCATGCAGGCGGCGCATGACTACGCAGCCCGGATCGGCTTCACGTCTACGCCGCACATCGTGCGTTTGATGTACCTCGCCGCGGACGCGCCCGGCATTCACGACGACCAGTTGTTCGATGCCTACGTGCGCAAGCTCGGCGCAACGCCGGAACGACGGCTGGACGAAATACTTGCGGTAATGAACAAACGACTTGAAAGGGAATACTGATGGCAGCCATTGCGATCCCGGCGATAGAAGCGGTCGCGGCCCGCGTGCTCGTGGCGTTGGGTGTCGGCGCGGTAGCCGGTGCCGCTGATGATGCAGTGCGCACGCGCCAGAGGGAAGCCGATCAAGCCAAGTCCACGCCGATTGCACGCACGGACGCGCAGACCAAAGCCAAGGAGAAATGCAAGGAATGTCCGCCGGATACAGGCGCCCCTTTTAACCGGTCCACGGCGGGCTGGTCAGAGACGTCGATAGCGTATCAGGCGCGCATCACCGGCCTTCCGGTTGGGCCTGCGTTTATCACAGAATGGATGTTCGGCGGCGTGACCTTCGACGGATTCGACTCCAGCCAGTGTATGCTCAAGGAAGCCAAGGCAAGGTACGACCAGTTCTTCGACGATTTTGGCGACCCGCAAGAGTGGTGGAAAGGTGATGAGCCATTGCTGGCCGAGGCGGCCAGGCAATCAGCGGTCGCAAAGCCGGTACCGCCCGTCCAACTTCGCTGGTACTTTATGCAAGCCATGAGTTATCGGTTTTTCTCGAAAGCGTTCGCGGCCATGCGGTTGCCAATCGAGACGGTGTTTTGTCCATGAAACGTCCCTACGAACTTACGGCCATATTCCGTCGTGCCAACGGCCTTGAGGTAACGAAGATGTTGGGCGAATTGTACGAACTCGTGCCCGATTTTCTTGCCTGTTCACCGACGCTTGGTGCTTGGCTTCTCAAGGGAAATACTAAGGAGGAGGCATTTCTTTATGAGGTCTTTGGGCCTGCAGGTCCAACCCCTGCGGCAATCGCCGTGTTGACCGAATCCTTGAAGCACGAGGTCGACCCGCGCATCGTCAGCATGTGGAATGGCCGTGAAGGCAGCGAAGGCGCGTCCGTTCAGTACGTTGGACGGCTAGCGCCGGAAACAAGTATGGTGGTGGTGCGTGCCAAACCGGGCGCCTTCGCAGAGGATTGGCAACCCGTCGCAAGTCTGATTCGCAAATCCGTAGAGCTATGGCATCCCCCAATCGTGACGCTTGAGTCTGCCGGCTACTTTGACAAAAAGACGTTCAAAGACCGCCCCGGTGTTGGCTGGATGTTGTATGTATCCAAGATCCTCACCGTTCAGCAAGTCCCGGAGGCCCGTGCCTTGGTGCCGGTGTTTGGAGGCGACAAAAAACAGATCGGCACCATCATCGTCAGCGTTACCGACGCGCCGTTCTCGGATGAAAATCCGGAACACGTCAAGATCGCCAACGCCATCGAAATCCGTTTGGTCGATCAAGACTTGCTGCCTCGATACGCGGACCTCTGAACGACTCGGACCCTAGAGGGTGGGCTGCATGCGGTTGTTTCACCCCGGACATTCCTACGCATAGGTTAAACTGACAACGAAAAACCTTGTCTAACAGTTTTCCCGGCTTGAAGGAGCTTTTCCATGCGCACGCTAACTATTGCGATCATGTCCCTGGTCATCGCGGCCAGCGCTGCCCAGGCAGCGCCGCCGGAGTCCACCCATCCCATTCTCGGCATCTGGCGCCTGACTTTACCCGATGGCAGCTGCTCGGAAACATACCGTTTCCGAGGCGACGGTACCACCCTGGTGACCAGCGCAGAAGAAGTGTCGGAAAGCGAATTCGACATTCCCGCCAAGCCCAGCGCCAAAGGCTTTTACAAGCTGACTGACCGCATCGTCAAGGATAACGGCAAGAAGGATTGCAGTGGCGCCATCATGAAGGTCGGCACCAAGGCCACCAATTTCATCCAGTTCCACCCGTCCGGCGGCATGTTTGTCATGTGCGTGCGCGAGTCGCTGGACGCCTGCATCGGCCCGTTCGAACGCGTGATGGGGCAGGGAACCTGAGCAGCATGCTGACGGTCGGGCTGATCTCCGATACCCATGGCCTGCTGCGCCCTGAAGCGCTGGCAGCGCTGGAAGGCTGCGACCATCTGATCCACGGCGGCGATATCGGCAACGCCGCCATTCTCGACACCCTGCGCGCCATCGCTCCCTTGACCGTAGTACGCGGCAATAACGACACCGGCGCCTGGGCCGAGGGCATTCCGGCCTCCGCCGTGCTCGAACTCGAGGCGGTGACGATCTACGCCGTGCACGACCTGAACACCATGACCATCGACCCTGCCGCGCAAGGCGTGCGGGTGGTCGTGTCGGGCCACTCGCACCGCCCCGCCGTGCAGGAGCGCGATGGCGTCCTTTACGTCAATCCGGGCAGCGCCGGCCCGCGCCGCTTCTCGCTGCCGGTTTCGCTGGCGCACCTGACCGTCGATGGCGGCAAGGCAAGCGCCCGGCTGGTCGATCTGAAACCGGCCTAGCCGTTCCGCACAAGGCGGCCGATTTCGCTTACAGTATGACCGTGCTACATTGCATTCCTTTCAATCTTCTCATTGCCGGACGGAGTCCCGATGTCATTCAAGCCTTTTTCCTATCTGCGGCGCGGCCTTAGCTGGTCGTGGCGGGCGGTCGACGCCACCCGCAGGTTCGTGTTCAACCTGCTGTTCCTGCTGATCGCCATCGCCATCCTGATCGCCATTTTCAGCAGCGCCAAGCCGATCGGGCCCAAGACCGCGCTGGTGCTCGATCTCAAGGGCAGCCTGGTCGAGCAGCACAGCGGCACGGTGCGTGACGCGATCATCGCCAATGCCGGCGGCGAAGCGCGCCGCTCGATCCAGTTGCGCGACGTGCTGACCGTGCTCGACGCGGCCGCGCGCGACAGCAACATCAGCAGCGTGGTGCTGCTGGTCGAAGAACTCGACGAGGCCGGGCTGGCCACGCTGCATGAAGTGGGCGCCGCGCTCGACCGGGTCAAGGCGGCCGGCAAGCCGGTGGTGGCCTGGGCCGGCAGCTACGACCAGCGCCAGTACCTGCTGGCCTCGCACGCCAGCGAAGTGTATGTGCATCCGATGGGCAGCGTGGGCATCCGCGGCCTGGGCCGCTACCGCAGCTACTACCGCGACGCGCTCGACAAGCTGGGCGTGACGGTCAATCTGGTCAAGGTCGGCACCTACAAGAGCGCAGCCGAACCCTTCATCGGCAATGGCCCGTCGCCGGCGTCCACCGAGGCCGACAATTTCCTCTACAGTGCGCTGTGGCAGGACTACACCAGCGAGGTCGAGAAGAATCGCAAGATGAAGCCCGGCACCATCGTCAGCGGCATCGACGCGCTGCCCAAGCTGCTGGTGGATGCCAAGGGCGATACCGCCAAGCTGGCGCAGCAGCTGCGCCTGGTTGACGGCGTCAAGACCCGTGACGAGCTGCGCACGCTGATGATCTCCAAGGGAACGCCCGACCTGGAAGGCAAGAATTTCCGCCAGATCGGCTTTTACGATTACCTGGCGCGCCACCATCCCACCCAGCTCGGCAACGGCATCGGCGTGGTGGTCGCCCAGGGCGAGATCAGCGACGGCATTGCCTCGCCCGGTTCCATCGGGGGCCGTTCGACTGCCGAGCTGATCCGCAAGGCGCGCGAGGACGATCAGATCAAGGCCATCGTGCTGCGCGTCGATTCTCCCGGCGGCAGCGCCTACGGTTCCGAGCTGATCCGGCGCGAACTGGAACTGACCCGCGCCGCCGGCAAGCCGGTCGTCGTGTCGATGGGCAACGTGGCGGCCTCCGGCGGCTACTGGATTTCGATGGCCTCCGATGAAATCATCGCCGATCCGAGCACCATCACCGGCTCGATCGGCGTGTTCTCCATTCTGCCGACGGCCGAAAAAGTGGCCGACAAGCTGGGCATTCACAGCGCCGGCGTGACCACCACCTGGCTGGCCGACGCCTACAACCCGCTGCGCCCGATCGATCCGCGCTTTGCCCAGCTGGTGCAAAGCCGCATCAACCACGTGTACGACGAGTTCACCACCAAGGCGGCGCTGGCGCGCAAAACCACGCAAGCCAAAATCGACGAAGTCGGGCAGGGCCGGGTCTGGACCGGCGCCCAGGCCAAGGAGCGCGGCCTGGTCGACACCCTGGGCAGTTTCGGCGACGCCATCAAGTCGGCGGCGCGTCGGGCCAAGCTGAGTGGCGACTACCGCATCGCCTACATCGAGCGCGACATCGCCCCGGTCGAGCGCCTGCTGGCCACCTTTGGCACCAGCGCCGGTCCGCTGATCAATCTGCAGGTCAAGCTGGGGCTGCTGCCATCGGGCTTGCCGGACGGCGCCGTGGCCGATGTCACCAAGGACATGGCCTGGCTGGCCGACCTGACTGCCGGGCGCCAGCCCTTCGCGGCGGTGACCCATTGCCTGTGCACGCCGCCCTGATTTTGTAGCGGATTTGTAACAGTGTGTACGGTGCCCGAGCGCGGGTCCCGCACTATGAAGCCATGTTATTGCTGCGGCGCCACGAACTCATCGTGGCGCCGTTTTTGCGCTTGACGGCTATTGTGTGAAACATATGTAAGAGGCATGCCATGCTAAAGTTTCCGCAATCGTTGTTATTGAGGCAAGGAACAGCATGGAATCCACCCCCGCCCAACCGCGCCGCAACCGGCGCGCCAAAGTCATCGGAAGCGTCATCGCGGTGCTGGTCATGGCCGCCATCGGCGCCCTGGCCTGGTACCTGACGCATCAGCCCAAGGCCATCGCCGGCCAGCCGGGTGCCGCGGCCTCCGGGCCGCCGGGGGCGGGCGGACGGCGCGGCGGTGGCGTCACCACCGTCGGCGTGGCCACGGCCGAGACGGCCGACATTCCCGTGGTCCTCGACGCGCTCGGCACCGTTACCGCGGCGGCCACCGCCACGGTGCGCCCGCAGGTATCGGGCCTGCTGCAAAAGATCGATTTCAGCGAAGGGCAGCTGGTCAAGGCCGGGCAGGTGCTGGCCACGGTCGATCCACGCCCGTTCGAGATGGCCCTGATGCAGTCCTCCGGCACGCGCCAGCGCGACCAGGCGCAGTTGGACAGCGCCCGCGTCACCCTGGAGCGCTTCCGCACGCTGCTCGCGCAAGACTCGATCGCGCGCCAGGATGTCGACACCCAGGCCGCGCTGGTCAAGCAGTTCGAAGGGCAGGTCATGACCGACCGCGCCGCCGAAGGCGTGGCCAAGCTCAATCTCGGCTATACCAAGGTCAAGGCGCCGATCAGCGGGCGGGTCGGCCTGCGCACCGTCGACATGGGCAATCTGGTCGGCAGCAGCGACACCAACGGCATCGCCGTGATCACCCAGCTGTCGCCGATCGACGTGGAATTCGCCGTGCCGCAGGACCGTGTGCCCGATATCCAGAAAGGCCTGCATGCCGGCGCGTCCCTGCCGGCCACCGCCTTCGACCGCACCCGCACCACGTCGCTGGCCAGCGGCCGCTTCACGGCGCTCGACAACCAGGTCGACGTACAGACCGGCACCGTCAAGGCCAAGGCGCGCTTCGCCAACGCCGACCAGTCGCTTTTCCCCAGCCAGTTCGTCAACCTGCGCCTGGAGCTGCGCACCATCAAAGGCGCCATTGTGGTGCCGGTGACGGCCCTGCGCCACGGGGCCAACGGCGACTTTGTGTATGTGCTCAATCCGGCCGAGAAGACGGTTGCGCTGCGCACCGTCACGCGCGGACAGGCGACCGTGGACAAGATCGAGATCACCAGCGGCCTGAAAGCGGGCGAGCAGGTGATCACCGAAGGCGCCGACCGGCTCAAGGACGGCGCCAAAGTGACGCTGCCGAGCGATAAACCGGCCGGCGGGCGCGAGCGGCGCCACCGGCGCGAAGGAGCCGCCCAGTGATCGCGCTGGCGCACGCGGGGACCCATACTCCATGAGCCCATCCGCCCCCTTCATCCAGCGCCCGGTAGCGACCTCGCTGCTGATGCTGGCCATCGTGCTGGCCGGCCTGGTCGGCTTCAGGTTCCTGCCGCTGTCGGCGCTGCCGCAGGTCGACTTCCCGACCATCCAGGTGCAAACCCTGTACCCCGGCGCCAGTCCCGAGGTGATGGCGCGCACCGTCACGGCGCCGCTGGAGAGGCGCTTCGGCCAGATGTCCAGCCTGCAGCGCATGAGCTCCACCAGCGCCGCCGGGGTCTCCATCGTCACCCTGCAGTTCGGCCTCGGCATGACGCTCGACGTGGCCGAACAGGAAGTGCAGGCGGCCATCAACGCCGGCGGCTCGCTGCTGCCGACCGACCTGCCGGCGCCGCCGGTCTACGCCAAGGTCAACCCGGCCGACGCCCCGGTGCTGACCCTGGCGATCACGTCCGACACGGTGCCGCTGACCGAAGTCCAGAACCTGGTCAACACCCGCCTGGCGCTCAAGATCAGCCAGGTCTCGGGCGTGGGCCTGGTGACGCTGTCGGGCGGCCAGCGTCCGGCGGTGCGCATCCAGGCCGACACCAACGCACTGGCCTCGTACGGCCTCGGCCTGGACACGGTGCGCACCGCGATTGCCGCGGCCAACGCCAACAGCGCCAAGGGGAATTTCGATGGTCCCGCGCGCTCCTACGCCATCAACTCGAACGACCAGCTGCTGACCGTGGCCGACTACGAAAACCTGATCGTCGCCTACCGCAACAGCGCGCCGATCCGCCTGCGCGAAGTGGCCAAAGTGGTGCAGAGCGCCGAGAACGTGCGCCTGTCGGCCTGGTCGGGCCTGAAGCCGGCCATCATCCTGGATGTGCAGCGGCAACCCGGCGCCAACGTCATCGCCACCGTCGACGCCATCAAGCAGCGCCTGCCGGAACTGCAGGCCGGCCTGCCGTCGAGCGTGAAAATGGAAGTGCTGTCGGACCGCACCAACGGCATCCGCGCCTCGGTCGAACACGTCGAGATTGAACTGGTGCTGGCCGTGGTGCTGGTGGTGCTGGTGATCTTCGCCTTCCTGCACAGCCTGCGCGCCACCGTCATCGCCAGCCTGGCCGTGCCGATCTCGCTGATCGGCACCTTCGGCGTCATGTACCTGCTCGGCTACAGCCTGAACAACCTGAGCCTGATGGCGCTGACGATCGCCACCGGCTTCGTGGTCGACGACGCCATCGTCATGATCGAGAACATCGCGCGTTACATCGAAGAGGGCGAAACGCCGCTGGCCGCCGCCGTCAAGGGCGCTGCCCAGATCGGCTTCACCATCATTTCGCTGACCGTGTCGCTCATTGCCGTGCTCATTCCGCTGCTGTTCATGGGCGACGTGGTCGGCCGCCTGTTCCGCGAGTTCGCCGTCACGTTGGCGATCACCATCCTGATTTCGGCGCTGGTATCGCTGACCCTGGTGCCGATGATGTCGGGCCGCTGGCTGCGCAGCCACGCGGACGACAAGCCGGGCCGCTTCGCGCAGCGTTCGCAGGCATTCTTCGACGACGTCATTCGGCATTACGACCGTTCACTCAACTGGGTGCTGGACCGCCAGGGCCTGACCCTGCTGGTGGCGCTGGCCACCCTGATCCTGACCGTGATCCTGTACCTGGCCATTCCCAAGGGGCTGTTCCCGACCCAGGACACCGGCCAGCTGCAGGCCAGGGTCGAAACCAGCGAAGAGATTTCCTACGAGCGCATGGCCGAACTCCAGCAGGCCGCCGCGCGCGCCATCCTGCAGGACCCCGACGTGCAGTCGCTCAGCTCCAACGTTGGCGTCGACGCGGCCAACAGCACCATGCTGCATACCGGCCGCATGTTGATCAATCTGAAGAAAACGCGCAGTTCCAGCCAGGCCGAGACCATGGAACGGCTGCGCCAGCGGGTGGCCGGAGTGGCCGGCGTCACCCTCTATCTGCAGCCGACCCAGGACCTGACCATCGACGCCGAAACCGGCCCGACCCAGTACCGCGTGTCGCTCGAAGGCGCCAGCAGCGCCACCGTCAGCGAATGGGCCCACCGCCTGGTCACCCATTTGCGCACTGTCCCCGAGGTGCGCAACGCCACCACCGACGCGGGCGCCACCGGCACCTCGGCCTTTGTCAGCATCGACCGCGACACCGCCTCGCGCCTGTCGATCACCGCCGCCGCCATCGACGACGCGCTCTACAGCGCTTACGGCCAGCGTATCGTCTCGACCATTTTCACCGACACCAACCAGTACCGGGTGATCCTGGAAGCCCAGCGCGACGCCCAGATGTCGGTCGAGTCGCTCGGCCAGCTGCGCCTGAAGACCGGCTCGGGCCAGTCCACGCCGCTGTCGGCGGTGGCGACCATCACCGAGCAGCCGGCGCCGCTGCAGATCACCCACGTGGCCCAGTATCCGGCAACCACCATCGGTTTCGACACCGCGCCGGGCAGCTCGCTCGGCCAGGCCGTCAAGGCGATCCGCACCGCCGCCGGGGAAATCAAGCTGCCGCCGTCGGTCACCCTGTCGTTCCTCGGCGCGGCCGGCGCCTACCAGGCTTCGCTGTCGAACCAGCTGTGGCTGATCCTGGCGGCGGTGATCTGCGTCTACATCGTGCTGGGCGTGCTGTACGAAAGCTATGTGCATCCGCTGACGATCCTGTCGACCCTGCCGTCGGCCGGGGTGGGGGCCCTGCTGGCGCTGATGATCACCGGCCAGGGCCTGGGCGTGATCGGCATCATCGGCATCATTCTGCTGATCGGCATCGTGAAAAAGAACGCCATCATGATGATCGACTTCGCCATCGAAGCCGAGCGCGATCACGGCAAGCCGCCGCGCGAGGCGATCCACCAGGCCGCGCTGCTGCGCTTCCGGCCCATCCTCATGACCACCCTGGCCGCGCTGTTCGCCGCCGTGCCGCTGATGTTCGGCTGGGGCGAGGGCGCCGAACTGCGCCGGCCGCTCGGCCTGGCGATTTTCGGTGGCCTGATCGTCAGCCAGATGCTGACCCTGTTCACCACGCCGGTGATTTACCTTGGCTTCGATAGCCTGGCGCGGCGCTGGGGACGGCGCCAACCGGCAGCGGCCGCTGCGGAGGCGGCGCCGTGAATCTGTCCGCGCCATTCGTGCGGCGCCCGATCGCCACCGTGCTGCTGACCATCGGGCTGGCGCTGGCGGGCATCGCCGCCTTCTTCGTGCTGCCGGTGTCGCCGCTGCCGCAGGTCGACTACCCGACCATCTCGGTGAGCGCGTCGCTGACCGGGGCCAGCCCGGAGACCATGGCCACCAGCGTGGCCACGCCGCTCGAACGCCGCCTCGGCGTGATCTCCGGCGTGAACGAAATGACCTCGACCTCGGGCCAGGGTTCCGCCCGCGTCAGCCTGCAGTTCGACCTGAACCGCAAGATCGATTCGGCCGCGCGCGAAGTGCAGGCCGCCATCAACGCCTCGCGCGCCGACCTGCCGGCCTCGCTCAAGAGCAATCCGACCTACCGCAAGGCCAATCCGTCGGACGCGCCGGTGATCATTCTGGCGCTGACTTCGCGCACCAAGACGCCCGGGCAGATTTATGAATCGGTGTCGAACCTGGTGCAGCAGAAGCTGGCCCAGGTCGGCGGCGTGGGCGATGTCGAGGTCGGCGGCGGCTCGCTGCCGGCGGTGCGGGTCGATCTGCTGCCGTACGCGCTCAACCGCTACGGCATCGCGGCCGAGGACGTGCGCGCGGCCATCCAGGCCACCAACGCCAACCGCCCCAAGGGCACCATCGACGGCAACGGCCGCTCGCTGCAGATCTATTCCCGGGCCAGTACCGCGACCGGCGGGCGCAGCGCGGCCGATTACAAATCGCTCGTGGTCGCCTGGCGCAACGGCAGCGCGGTGCGGCTGGACGACGTGGCCAAGGTCGTCGACGGGGTCGAGAACGTCAATACGCTGGGCCTGTTCAACGGCGAACCGGCGGTGATCGTGCTGGTTACGCGCCAGCCTGGCGCCAACGTGATCGCGACGGTCGACGGCGTGCGCGCGCTGCTGCCGTCGCTGCAAGCCCAGCTGCCGCAGGATATTCACCTGGAGGTGGCATCCGACAGCACCAACTCGATCCGCTCCTCGCTGCATGAAATCGAGCTGACCCTGATGATCTCGATCCTGCTGGTGGTGCTGGTGGTGAGCCTGTTCCTGCGCAGCGTGCGCGCCACGATCGTCCCGGCGGTGGCGACCATCGTCTCGCTGCTGGGTACCTTTGGCGTCATGTACATGCTGGGCTTCAGCCTGAATAACCTCAGCCTGATGGCGCTGACGGTGGCCACCGGCTTCGTGGTCGACGACGCCATCGTGGTGCTGGAAAACACCAGCCGCCACATCGAGCAGGGCATGGACCGCTTGAAGGCGGCCCTGCTGGGCGCGCGCGAAGTCGGCTTTACGGTGCTGTCGATCAGCCTGTCGCTGGTGGCGGTGTTCATTCCGCTGCTGTTCATGGGCGGGCAGGTGGGCCGGCTGTTCCGCGAGTTCGCCGTCACCCTGTCGGCGGCGGTGATGATTTCGCTGCTCATTTCGCTCACCACCACGCCCATGATGTGTGCCTGGCTGCTCAAGGGCGGCCAGGTCGAACGCCAGCCGGGCCGCCTGGCGCAATGGGCCGAACGCGGCTTCGCGCGCGTGCTTAAAATCTACGAGCATTCGCTCGACTGGGCGCTCGGCAGCGTCGTGCTGGTGATGATCATCTTCTTCTTCGTCATCGGCCTGAACGTGTACCTGTTCGCGGCCGCGCCGAAAGGCTTCTTTCCGCAGCAGGATACCGGCCAGATCAACGGCGGCATCCGCGCCGACCAGAGCATTTCCTTCCAGGCGATGCAGCAAAAGCTCAGGCAGCTGACCAATATCATCCGGCACGATCCGGCCGTGGCCACCGTGGTCGGCTTCACCGGCGGCACGCGCGCCGGCGGCGGCTTCATGTTCGTCAACCTCAAGCCGCCCTCCGAGCGCACCGAAGGCGGGCAGGCCGTGATCGCGCGCCTGCGCCCGCAACTGGCGAAGGTCACCGGCGTGTCGCTGTTCCTCAATCCCGTGCAGGACTTGCGGATGGGCGGACGCCAGTCCAATTCGACCTACCAGTACACCCTCAAGAGCGACAACCGGGACGACCTGCGGCACTGGGCCAGCAGGCTGGCCGACGCCATGAAGCGCCAGGACGCGCTGGTCGACGTCGATACCGACCAGGCCGACAACGGCGTGGAAATGTTCGTCGAGGTCGACAAGGACAGCGCCTCGCGCCTGGGCGTCAATACGCGCGACGTCGACAACGCGCTGTACGACGCCTTCGGCCAGCGCGCCGTGACGACCATCTACGATGAACTGAACCAGTACAGCGTGATCATGGGCGTGCCGCGCGAATACGCGCAGTCGCCGCAAGCGCTCAACGACGTGTATGTGCCGGGGCGCCCGGACGGCGCCGCGACCGCGTCGGCCAACCTCACCGCCGCGCGCGACCCGGCCAGCGGCCAGGCCCTGTCCACCACCAGCAGCACCATGGTGCCGCTGGCGGCCATCGCGCATTTCGCGGAACGCTCCACGCCGACTTCGGTGAACCACCAGGACGGCGAACTGGCCACCACGGTCTCCTACAACCTTGCGCCCGGCGCCACCCTCAGCGACGGCGAGGCGGCGGTGCGCCAGGCCGAAGCCGAGATCGCCATGCCGACCAACGTGCGCGGCAGCTTCCAGGGCCAGGCCAAGCAGGCGCAGGAATCGAACAAGGAGCAGCCGCTGCTGATCGCCGCCGCCATCGTGGTGATCTACATCGTGCTGGGCATCTTGTACGAAAGCCTGATCCATCCGGTCACGGTGCTGTCGACCCTGCCGTCGGCCGGGGTGGGGGCGGTGCTGGCGCTGCTGCTGTTCAAGATGGAGTTTTCCATCATCGCCCTGATCGGCGTGTTCCTGCTGATCGGGATCGTCAAGAAGAACGCCATTTTGATCATCGACTTCGCGCTCGAAGCCGAACGCGCGCGCGGCCTGTCCGCCGTGGAAGCCGTGCGCGAAGCCTGCCTGCTGCGCTTCCGTCCGATCCTGATGACCACCCTGGCCGCCGCGCTGGGCGCGCTGCCGCTGGCGATCGGCTTCGGCGAAGGCTCCGAGCTGCGCCGTCCGCTCGGCGTGGCCATCATCGGCGGGCTGATCGCCAGCCAGTTGCTGACCCTGTTGACCACGCCGGTGGTCTACGTGGTGCTCGACAAGCTGCGCCGGCCGCGCGCCGACGACGCCGCGCTGGCACGCCATACACCCACTCTCACATGAGGCACCGCATGCGCCCGACATCACCACTTCGCTACACGCCGCTGGCGCTGGCCCTCATCCTGGCCGGCTGCGCGGCCGGTCCGGCCTATCACGTCCCATCGACCCCGCAGCCGGCGGCCTTCAAGGAAGCCCAGGGCTGGGCGCCGGCCGCCCCCGCCGATGCGCTCGAACGCGGCCCGTGGTGGACCCTGTTCAAGGACCCGCAGCTGGACCAGCTGATCGCCCAGGTCGAGGTGTCGAACCAGAACGTGGCGGCCGCCGTGGCCGCGTACGCGCAGGCGCGCGCGCAGGTGGCGCAACAGCGCGCGGCCCTGTTTCCCAGCGTGGTGCTGAACGGCAGCGGCCAGCGCGACGGCGGCAACGGCAGCCGCCAGAGCACCTATCGCCTCAACCTGGGGACCAGCTGGGAGCCGGACGTGTGGGGCCGCCTGCGCGGCGCCGTCAGCGGCGCGCAGGCCAGCGCGCAGGCCAGCGAAGCGGACCTGGCCGCGGCGCGCCTGTCGGCCCAGGGCGAGCTGGCCGCCAACTACTTCGTGCTGCGCCAGCTCGACGCCCAGCACACCCTGCTGGCAAGCACCATCGAGGGTTACGAGCGGGTGGCGCAAATCACGCGCAACCGCTTTAACGCCGGCATCGCCGCCAAGTCCGACGTGCTGCAGGCCGATACCCAGCTGGCCAACGCCCGCATCGACGACCTGAGCCTGACGCGCCAGCGTGCCCAGTATGAACACGCCATCGCCATCCTGATCGGCAAGGCGCCGGCCGATTTCGCACTGGCGCCGGCGCCCTGGCAGGTCGATGTGCCCGAGATTCCGCTCACGCTGCCGAGCACCTTGCTGGAGCGCCGTCCCGACATCGCCGCCGCCGAACGGCGCGTGGCCGCCGCCAATGCCGGCATCGGCGTGGCGCGCTCGGCCTACTATCCGAGCCTGGGGCTGTCCGGTTCCTACGGCACCGGCGCCAGCCGGGTGGCCGATCTGTTCAGCCTGTCGAACGCGGTCTGGTCGTTCGGCCTGTCGGCCGCGCAGACTTTATTCAACGCCGGCGCTACCCGGGCCGGCGTGCAGGGCGCCGAGGCCCAGCATCAGGCGGCGGTGGCGCGCTATCGCCAGAGCGTGCTCGATGCCTTCGGCGATGTGGAAAACCAGCTGTCGGCCACGCGCGTGCTGGCGCAGCAGCAGACCTTGAGCCAGCAGGCCTCGGCGGCGGCCGACCAGGTCGAGCAGCAGATGCTCAACCGCTACAAGGCGGGGCAGGTAAGCTATACCGAAGTGGTGCAGGCGCAAGCGACGGCGCTGTCGGCCCGGCGCGCGCTGGTGCAGGCGCAGTCGGACCGTTTGACGACGGCGGTGGCGCTGATCCAGTCGCTCGGAGGAGGGTGGCAGGCGCATTAACACGCGGAACGGCTTGTCGCAGCGGCCAAAAGCTCACTACAATATGAGCATGACGACCTCCCGCGCAAAGCCCCCCTCTCCCGAGCTCAAGCCGTATGTGGTGCGGCGCTCGCCCATTCACGGCAACGGCGTATTCGCACGGCGCAAGATCCACGCGGGCGAGCGCATCGACGAATACACCGGCGAGCGCATCACGTCCGACGAATCGGCCATCCGTGCCGCCAGCAGCGGCGGCCCGGTCAACCACACGTTCTTCTTTTCGCTCAACGACGGCACGGTGATCGACGGCGGCAGCGGCGGCAACGATTCGCGCTTCATCAACCACGCCTGCGAACCCAATTGCGAGGCCGAGGAAGACGATGGCCGCGTCTACATTTTTGCGCTGCATGACATCGAACGCGGCGAAGAACTCAACTACAACTACGCGCTGGTCTACGAAGAGCGCCACACCGCGGCGGTCAAGAAGCAGTTCGAATGCCGCTGTGGAAAACCCGGCTGCACCGGCACCATGCTCGCACCAAAAAAGCGCAAAAAACGCAGCGCATGACGCGCGACGCTCACGTTCGGTGAGCGTTTGATCAACTCAATGATTTCTTAATCAATGTGGCGCGCACCGCGTTGACGACACCGCGCACCTGAAGGGATACTGAAAATGCAATATCCCGCGTCAGACGGGCATGAAGTACATCCAGAGAGAACCTTTTTAGGAGACATTCCTTGCAAAACCAAAAATTGACAGCCTCGCTCGTTGGGGTTGTAGCCGCTGCATTGCTCGGCGGCTGCGGAGGGACCTCGGCAGATCGCGCCGAGCCGCAAAAATCGGCATTCCTGGCCACCGTGGAAGAGGCCAGCAGCTTCGGCCTGACCGAAGACCCGGTGTTCTACACCATCGATACCGGCGCCGGACTGGTGTTCAAGGTGCGCCGCACCGACAATCGCGTCAGCACCCAGTCGGCCGGCGACATCGCCTCGATGATCTACAACGGGGTGCAATACCAGGACCAGGGCCGCGGGACCCAGGTCAATTCCGGCTTCGACTTCCTCTACACGAACGTCTCGGCGGTCGACGTCAGCGCTGAGAAAATCGGCAGCGATTTCATCAAGGTCACCGTCAAGGCCGGCGACCTGACCCACTACTACATGGTCAAGAAGGGCCTGCCGCACATTTACATGGGCACCTACTTCACCAGCGAACCGAGCACCCTGGGCCTGGCGCGCTTCATCGTGCGCGTGCCGATCGCCGCGCTGCCGAACGGTCCGACCCCGTCCGACCTGCGTCCGACCACCACCACCATCGAGTCGGGCGACGTGTTCGGCATGCCGAACGGCGAAACCCGTTCCAAGCACTACTCCAACATGCGCCTGAAGGACTGGCAGTACATTGGCGCCACCAGCGCTACCGCCGGCCTGTGGATCGTGCGCGACAATAACGAAGGCAACTCGGGCGGCCCGTTCTACCGCAGCCTGCTCAACCAGGGCACCTTGACCAACCAGGAACTCACCTACATCATCAACTACGGTGAAACCCAGACCGAAGCGTTCCGCCTGGGCGTGTTCAATGGCTACACCATGGTGTTCAACAACGGCAGTGCGCCCGCCGCCGTCGATACCTCGTGGTTCAAGGACATGGACCTGCTCGGCTACGTGCCCGACACGGCGCGCGGCCGCGTGGCCGGCAGCGGCATCACCGGCATGGTCCCCGGCGTGAACTACACGGTCGGCTTTTCCAACGCAAAGGCGCAGTACTGGGCCGATGTGAATCCGGCCGACGGCAGCTTCGAGACCGGCGCCATGATCCCCGGCGCCTACGCCGTCAAGGTCTACAAGAACGAGCTCGAAGTGGCGTCCAGCACCGCCACCGTCGATGCGGGCCTGACCAATACCATCGCGCCGATCGCCATCGGCAACGACCCGGGCGCCGCGCCGGCCCTGTGGAGCATCGGCACCTGGGATGGCAGCCCGGTCGAGTTCCTCAACGGCGACAAGGTCACCACCATGCACCCGCAGGATGTGCGCATGAGCCCATGGGTAGTGCCGGAATACGTGATCGGCACCTCCACCCCGGCCACCGGCTTCCCGGCCTACCAGTGGAAGGACGTGAACAACACCATGGTCATCAAGTTCAATCTGCGCCGCAGCCAGATCGCCAACTACACGCTGCGGGTCGGCACTACGATTGCGTTCTCCGGCGCGCGTCCGAAGGCCCAGGTCAATGGCTGGATCTCGGGCAATCCGGTGGCGCCCTCCCAGCCGAAGACCCGCTCGCTGACGGTCGGCACCTACCGCGGCAACAACAATATGTACACCTTCAACATCCCCGCCAGCGAACTGGTGGTCGGCCAGAACGTGGTCACCCTGCAAGCCATCAGCGGCACGGCCGGTACCAAATACCTGAGCCCCGGCTATTCGTATGACGCGGTCGACATGATCAAGACCCAATAACACCACGGAGACCAGACCATGAAAAAATCCATCAAACCGCTGATCGCAGCCATGGCGCTGGGCGCCGCCGGCTGTGCGTCGGCCGGCGTCATGCAGAGCTTCGGTGGCTACACCGTCGATAATGTGACCAATTCCGCCACCTTCGAGGGCAATCTCTCGCTGGCCAACGACTATGTCGAGGACGGCCTGGTGTTCCACTACACCGGCTCGAACAACAACAACGGCTGTGGTTACGCCGGCGTCGATTGCTACGACGACATCGTGCCCAGTCCCTATGCCGGCAACTACATGGCGACGGCGGGCGACAAGGCCTATATCAGCGTGCGCAGGACCGACGGCTCGGACTTCTCCGGCATCGAATTCACGGTCGGTACCGGCTATTCCACCGTGTTCGGTTTCTGGCAAACGCTGAACAATTCGATCGTCACCGGCACCGGCAACTTCACCGCCGGGATCGGCGCAGTCCTCGGGCTGACCGATCTTGCGGGTTTCGACGAGGTGCGCTATTTCACGTTCTCGACGGCCGGCAAGTCGGCCGGATTCAGCAGCCCGGAAATGGACAGCGTCCGCGTGGGCGATGTCCCTGAACCAGGCTCGATCCTGCTGATCGGCGCCGGCCTGCTCGGTCTGGTGGGACTGCGCCGCAAGGCCGTCTGAGCGAATTGGCAAGGGGCTGCGCGCACCTTGCTATCATTCCGGGTGCAGTGGCGCGTACCACGCGCCCTGCTTAACTCGGAGATGATTTTAATGATGTCACGCCTGATGATGTTCGGCGCCGCCACCCTGGCTGCCGGCACTGCACTGGCCGCCCCGCGCGGCTTCACCGTGGAAGATCTGGTGCGCATGGAGCGCGTCGGCAGCCCGGTGCTTTCTCCCGATGGCGCCCGCGTGGTGTACACCGTGCGTTCCACCGACATGGAAAAAAACCGCGGCAATACCCAGCTGTGGATGCTCGATCTGCGCACCCCCAAGGCCAACCCGGTGCGCCTCACCCAAAGCGACGCAAGCAGCACCGACCCGGAATGGTCGCCTGGCGGCGATGCGGTCTACTTCCTGTCGGCCCGGTCCGGCTCCAGCCAGGTCTGGCGCCTGCCGCTGTCCGGCGGCGAGGCCGCGCGCGTGACCGACCTGCCGGTCGACGTCGACAACTTCCGCCTGTCCCCGGCCGGCGACCGTTTGGCCATGAGCCTGACCGTGTATCGCGACTGCGCCGACCTGGCCTGCACCAAAGCGCGCCAGGACAAGAAGGGCAAGGCCAGCGGCCAGCTGTACGAGCGCCTGTTCGTGCGCCACTGGGACACCTGGAAGGACGGCACCAATGCGGTGCTGTATTCGGCCCCGCTGGATGCGGCCGGCAAGGTCAGCGCAGCCCCGGTCAGCCTGACCGGCACGCTCGACGGCGACGTCTCGTCCAAGCCCTTCGGCGACCATCTCGACTATCAGTTCAGCCCGGACGGCAAGACCATCGTGTTCTCGATCCGGATCGCCGGCAAGACCGAAGCCTGGTCCACCAATTTCGACATCTACCAGGTGCCGGCCGCAGGCGGCTCGCCGCGCAATCTGACCGCCGACAACCTGGCCTGGGATGCCAAGCCAGCGTTTTCGCCGAACGGCAAGACGCTGGCCTATCTGGCGATGCGCCGGCCCGGCTTCGAATCGGACCGCTTCGGTCTGGTCCTGATGGACGTGGCCAGCGGCAGCAAGCGCCAGGTCGCCGATGCCTGGGACCGCTCGATTTCCAATTACCGCTGGAGCGGCGACGGCAAAACCGTGCTGGCCAGCGCCGAAGACGTGGGCCAGGATCGCCTGTTCGCCATCGATGCGGCCAACGGGAAAGTCGCCGCCATTACCGGCAACGGCAGCGTGACCGATTTCGACACGCGTGGCGATACCGTGGTGTTTGCCCAGGCCAGCCTGTCCTCGGGCGCGCAGCTGCTGCGCACCAGGCTGGCCGGCGGCGCCGCCACCCAGCTCACCCACAACAACGAGCAGCAGCTGGCCGATGTACGCTTCGGGCAGTACGAGCAGTTCTCGTTTGCCGGCGCCAAAGGCGAGACGGTGCATGGCTACGTCATGAAGCCGTGGAATGCGGTCGACGGCGCCAAGTACCCGGTTGCCTTCCTGATCCATGGCGGCCCGCAGGGCAGCTTCGGCAATGCGTGGAGCTACCGGTGGAACCCGCAGACCTACGCCGGCGCCGGCTACGCCACCGTGTTCATCGACTTCCACGGCTCCACCGGTTACGGCCAGGCCTTTACCGACTCGATCAGCGGCGACTGGGGCGGCAAGCCCCTGGAAGACCTGAAGAAGGGCCTCGACGCGGCGGTGAAGAAGTTCGCCTGGCTGGACCGCGAACGCAGCTGCGCCCTGGGCGCTTCGTACGGCGGCTATATGATCAACTGGATCGCCGGGAACTGGCCCGATGGTTTCAAATGCCTGGTCAATCACGACGGCGTGTTCGACACGCGCGGCATGGCGTATTCGACCGAGGAACTGTGGTTCACCGAATGGGAAAACCGCGGCACCTACCTCATGACGCCAGCCCTGCACGAACAGTTCAACCCGGTCATGTACGTGAAAAACTGGAAGACGCCGATGCTGGTGGTCCAGGGCGACCTCGACTTCCGCATCCCGACCGCGCAGGGGCTGGGCACCTTCACCGCGCTGCAGCGCCAGGGCGTGGACAGCAAGCTGCTGGTGTTCCCGGACGAGAACCACTGGGTGCTCAAGCCACTCAACTCGCTGCAGTGGCACCACACCGTCAACACGTGGCTGGACCAGCACCTCAAGCAGTAAGCCAGGCCCGGGCTGGGGCCTGACAAAACAAGATATACTCCGCGCTTGCATTTTTTATCCACCCAGGGGTATATCTTGTTGAAATCCATCGCATTACCCATGGTCCTCGCAGGCATCGCCGTTACCGCGGCAGCCGACGAAGGGCAGTGGCAGCCGCACCAGCTGCCGCAACTGAAAGCTGAACTCAAACGCGTCGGCATCACCATCCCCGCCGAGAAGCTTTCCGACCTCTCCAGGCACCCGATGAGCGCCATCGTGTCGACCGACGGCTGCTCGGCCTCGTTCGTGTCTGGCGAAGGGCTGGTGGTCACCAATCACCACTGTGCCTACGGCGCCATCCAGCGCAATTCGACCGCCGCCAACAACTACATCGTCAACGGTTTCCTGGCCAGGACGCGCGCAGAGGAACTGCCGGGCGGGCCGAACCTGCGCGTGTACGTGACCGATCAAGTCGAGAATGTCAGCGAGCGCGTGCTCAAGGGCCTGGCGCCGGCGCTGTCCGGGCGCGAGCGCAATGATGCCGTCAGGAGCCGCATCAAGGCCCTGATCGCAGAATGCGAGACCGATAAAGCCTACCGCTGCGCGGTGCCTGCCTTCCACCGCGGACTGGAGTATTACCGCATACGTCAGCTGATGATCCGCGACGTGCGCCTGGTGTACGCGCCGGCCGACATGATCGGCAATTACGGCGGCGACGTCGACAACTTTGAATGGCCGCGCCACACCGGCGACTTTTCCTTCCTGCGCGCTTACGTCGGCAGGGATGGCCGTCCGGCCGATCCGTCGGCGGACAACGTGCCCTACAAATCCAGGGACTTCCTGGTCGTCTCGGCCGAAGGCCTGAAGAACGGCGACCCGATTCTGCTGGCCGGTTATCCGGGCCGCACCAGCCGTTACAAGCTGCCTTCCGAAATTCGCTGGGCGCGCGAGTCCAGCTATCCGGTGCGCGTGGCCGAGATGCAGGCCGACCTGGCGGTGATCGCCGCCGCCACCAAGGGCGACGCGGCGGCCGATGTGCGCTACGCCAGCGTCGTCAAGCGCATTAACAACGTTCTCAAGAAAACCCAGGGTCTGCTGGATGGCTTTGCACGCAAGGACATCGCCGCCATCAAGGACGCGCAGGATGCCGCGTTCCGCGCGTGGTTCGGCAAGGCCGGCAATCGGGGCGAGGCGCCGGCCACCCTGCTGTCCGAGCTGGACGCCCTGATCGCCGCCGACATGGCGCTGGCCGAACAGGAGTTCGCCTTCTCCGTTGCCTCCAGCAGCGACCTGCTCAAATCGGCGCGCACCCTGTACCGCCTCGCGCTGGAACGGCAAAAGCCGGACGCCCAGCGCGAAGTCGGCTACCAGGATCGCGATCTCTCGTTCATCAAGGCGGACCTGACCCGTCTTGAACAGTCGCTGGTGCCGAAGGTCGATCAGGCCCGTTACGGCGCCGCGCTGGCGCGCTACCGTGCCATGGCCGCGAAACAGCATCCAGCGGGGCTCGATGCATTGCTGCCTGACCCGGTCGATGCGCTGTACCAGCGCACCAGACTTGCCGACACCGCCGCGCGCGTGGGCTGGATCGGCAAGGAGCCCGCCGCGTTTGTGAAGTCCGACGACGCCTTTATCGCGCTGGCCGTGCGGCAGCATGATGTGGCGATGGCGCTGGAGAACCGCCGCAAGGAAGTCGACGGCAACCTGGAGCGCGTGATCCCGCAGTACATGGCGGCCGTGATCGCGTGGAAGAATTCGCAGGGCAAGCCGGTTTACCCGGACGCCAACTCCACCCTGCGCGTGACCTTCGGCACCGTGGCGCCTTATACGCCGCGCGACGGCATCGTCAAGGGGCCGTTCACCACGGTAGAGGGCATCGTCGAAAAGCACACGGGTGTCGATCCCTTCGATGCACCCAGGCCGCTGCTCGACGCGATCAGGGCCAAACGGTATGGCGTGTTCAGGGATGCCGAGCTGGGAACGGTGCCGGTCGACTTCCTGTCGAGTGCCGACACGACCGGCGGCAACTCCGGTTCGGCGGTAATGAACAAGCGCGGCGAACTGGTGGGCCTGAATTTCGATTCGACGTATGAATCGGTGACCAAGGACTGGTACTTCGACACCGCCATCACGCGTGCCATCCACGTCGATATCCGTTACATGCTGTGGGTGATGAAAGAAGTCGATCACGCCGACAATCTGCTGCGCGAAATGACCATCAAATACCCGAAGAAGTAAGCATCGATGAATGAAGCCTTGCCCCTGTTTGGTTTTACCACGACGCCTTTTGAACTGACGGCGTTTGCGCTGTCGGTGATCACGGTGTATCTCAACATCCGGCAGAACCACTGGGCATGGCTGTTCTCGATCGTTTCGTCGGCGGCGTACGCGGTGGTGTTCTTCGGTGCGCGCCTGTATGGCGACGCGGGGTTGCAGGGCGTGTTCATTGCCGTGTCGGTGTGGGGCTGGTACCAGTGGCTGCGCGGCGGCGACGAGCATCGGCCGCTTGCCGTCACATGGCTTGGCAGGGCGGGGTGGGCGTACGCGCTTGCGGCGTGGGCGCTGGGATATGGCGTGCTGGCGTGGTTCCTGGGGCGCTACACCAATACCGACGTGCCGCATGTCGACGGCTTTCTGACCGCGGGCAGCCTGGTCGGACAGGTTCTGCTGTCGCGCAAGAAGGTCGAGAACTGGACGGCCTGGATCGCGGTCGATGTGCTGTATGTCGGGCTGTACGTGTACAAGAATCTGATGCTGACGGCGATCCTGTATGCGGTGTTCGTTGTCATGGCCGCTGCCGGCCTGCGCGCATGGCGCCGGGTGGCGGTGAAATGACAGCGGTGCAGCGGATCGCGATACTTGGGGCGGAATCGTCGGGCAAGTCGACGCTGGCCGCGGCCTTGGCCGAGCGCTATCGGACCGTGTGGGTGCCGGAGTATCTGCGCGAATTCGTCGATACCACCGGGCGCGTGCCGCGCGAGGAAGACCAGTACGGCATCGCGCGCACGCAGATGGAGCGCGAGGATGCGGCCGCGCTGGCCGCCAATGGCTATCTGTTCTGCGACACCACGCCGATGATGACGGCGCTGTACAGCCGCTGGTACTGGAATCGGGTGGATGCGCAGTTGTCCGTGCTGGAACGGCGGCATGATTACGCGTTGACGCTCGTGACGGCGCCGGACAGTCCGTGGGAGGCCGACGGCCTGCAGCGCGAGTCCGATGCGGTGCGCCAGACTATTCATCGGCAGGTGCTGCAGATGCTCGATGAGCGGGGTATCGGGTATGTGCTGTTGCAAGGCGAGTTGGCCGAGCGCGCCGCCAGGGTTCATCTCCTTCTAGGACAAGGGTAATGCCGTCGTTCCCGCGAATTGCGGGGACGACGGCTGCCATCAGAAGTCGAACTGCGCCGACACCCGCGCCGTGCGCGGCGCACCCGGGAACAGGTAGCCGCCGAGCAGCTGCGTGACATCGCGCCAGTAGAACTTGTTGGTGACGTTGTCGACATTGGCCCGTACGGTCACGGTGGTAGACGCCACGCGGGCGGCGTACGAGGCGCCCAGACCGAACACGCTATACCCGGGCACGTAAACGGTGTTCTCCGGATCGAACGCCTTCCTGGCCGAGTACTGCCACAGGCCTTGCAGCTTCAGGCCCTGCACCGACGGCACCTGATATTCAAGCACGGTGGCCGACTTGAACGAAGGGACGTTGGTGACATGCTTGCCGTCGAGCGTGGCCTGGCCGGTGCCCGACTGGTCGGTGTCCAGACCGATCAGCGAGACGCTGAGGTTCACGTCGCGGCACACTTGCCCCTGCGCCGACAGTTCGATGCCACGGTGGGTGCGCTCGCCGTTGCGGACGAAGACGTTGTCCGCATTGGTGTACTCCAGGCCCTGACGGATCTGGAACAGCGCCGCGCTGACGCTCAGCCTGTCGTTGACGGCGCCCTTGACGCCGACTTCCACCTGGCGCGAGCGCATCGGGTCAAGCGTCTGGTTCTCGTTCACGGTCTGGAACGGCGCAATGCCGCCGTGTTCCATGCCGTGCGCCAGCGATCCATACACCATCCAGTCGGCGTTCGGGTTGTACACCAGCGCGAGGTTCGGCAGCAGGAAGCTGGTGTCGACGGCGGCGTCGCGCTTGACGCTGACGCGGCGCAGGCCGGCGTGCAGCTTCATCTGCGGACTCAAGGTGACGATGTCCTGCACGAACAGCGCGCGCTCGTCGTCATGGCGGCGGTCGAACACGGGACCGGTGTGCGGGTTGCCCGGCGCCGGCGGCACGATGACGTTCTGGTAGATATTGCTGGAGCCGGCGTAGTCGTAGACGTAGTCGCCGTAACGGTCGGTGCGCTTGATGCCTGACGCGCCGAAGGTCAGCTCGTGCGGAAGCGCGCCCGTGACGGCCTTGCCCTGCACCAGCGCTTGCCAGCCCAGCGGATTCTTCGATTCGCCCACGCTTTGATAATCGTAGACGTCGTAGTCGCCGTTGGAGCAGTAGCCCGGGTAGTAGCCATCGCCTTCATTGCTGCAGCCGTAAGGGAAGGCGGTGTAGTCGTCACGCTTGAACGAGTGCCGGTTGACGCTCAGCGTGGCGTGCCAGCCGTCGCCCAGCAGGTACTGGAAGCGCAGGCCGATATTGCTGCTGCGCGTTTCAACCGGCTTGGCCCATGGCTGGTCGTTGAGCAGCATCTTCGGCGCGACGCCGACGGGCAGCGCCACGCCGCGAATGAGCTGGTAGCCCGGCGCGCTGATCTGCGATTTCTTTTGATAGTCGGCGTCGATCTGCAGCAGCGCTTCCGGCGTGATCTGCCAGTCGAACGCGCCGGAGACGAACTGGCGCTCGCCGTCGGCGCCCTTGACGTAGGAGCGCAGCTTTTCTCCGGCGGCGTTGATGCGGTAGCCGAAGCGCTTGTCGTCGAAGCGGCCGCCCAGGTCGACGGCGCCGTACAAGGTGCCGCGCTCGCGCGCTTCCACGGTCACCGAGCGCAGCGGCGTGGCGGTCGGGCGCTTGATGGCGTAGTTGATGATGCCGCCGGGCGCAGCCACGCCGGCCTGCAGGCCAGCGAGGCCCTTGAGAATCTCGATGCGTTCCTTGTTCTCCAGCGGGATCTGGGTGTCGGCGGAAATCGCGATGCCGTCCTTGCGGTAGCTGGTGTTGTTATCGAGCGCGAAGCCGCGCATCGAGAACTGCTCGGCGTAGCCGACCGCGTTGTAGGAGTCGGCCACGCTGGCTTCATAGCGCAGCGCGTCGGTGGTGGAGCGGATGTTCAGGTCCTGCATCTGTTCGCGCCCGATGGAGACCACCGAGGCGGGTGTCTGCATCAGCGGGGCGTCGGAAAAGCCGCCCACGCTGGCGCGGTCGGCGGCGACGAATTTGTTGGCGGTGATGATCACTTCGGGCATCTGCTGCGATGCCGTTTGCGCCTGCGCGGCGAAGGCCTGCAGCAGTGCGCCGGCGAGGAGGGAATACTTGAAGGTGGGCGATGACATAGTTGTGCTCTTACGCGCTGAAGGTGCAGCGGTGCTTTTATAAAGCTGGAGCCAACGGGGAACCGACAAAGAGAGGTGACTTTGCGCTTTCCTTCGCTGGCATTATCCAGATCAGGTACGGAGGGTATCTCTCACCCGGAATTTGCATTCCAGGACCCCTAGCGAATGGCGATTTTACCACGATGCCTGCCTCGCCCCGGTGGCCGGCGCGGCCGGTGTTGCCGCACGTTTAGGCGGCACCGCCTTTTTTGATTTGGTCCGATAATGAACACATCTGCACATCACGGGAGTGGCAATGCTCTACGAACTTTATTACTGGCCCAACATTCAGGGACGCGGAGAATTCATCCGGCTGGCGCTGGAAGAAGCCGGTGCCGATTACGTCGACGTGGCGCGCGAGAAAGGCGGCATGGATGCGCTGATGGCGGCGCTCAAGGAGTCGTCCACGCCGTCGTTCGCGCCGCCGTTCGTCAAGGCGGGCGGATTGACCGTCGGCCAGACCGCCAACATTCTGCTGTTCCTGGGTGACCGCCTCAATCTGGCCCCGCGCGACGAAGCCGAGGGCCTGTTCAGTCATCAGTTGCAGTTGACCATCGCCGATCTGGTGGCCGAGGTCCACGGCACCCATCACCCCATCGGGGCAAGCCTCTACTATGAGGACCAGCGGCCCGAGGCAAAGCGGTGCGCGCAGGGTTTCACCACCGAGCGCATTCCGAAGTTCTTCGATTATTTCGAGGGCATCCTGGCCCAGCCGGAGCGCGGCGGTTTTCTCGCCGGCGGCAAGCTCAGCTACGTCGACCTGTCGCTGTTCCAGGTGGTCGAAGGTTTGCGGTATGCTTTTCCACGCACCATGAAACGGCTTGAGCCTTCCTATCCGCACATTGTCGCCTTGCGCGACCGGGTGGCGGCGCGGCCGAACATCGCGGCCTATCTGGCCTCGCCACGCCGTATCCCGTTCAACGACGAAGGCATTTTCCGCCACTATCCGGAACTCGATCGCGAATGAAAGGACAGCGCCCATGACAGGCCCTTACGCAACCCGGCAGCCCGAGCGCGCCGAGATCGATGCCATGCAGGGCGCGGTGGCGCTGGAATTCGGCACCGACTGGTGCGGCTATTGCCGCGGCGCGGCCGGCGACATCGGCGCGGCGCTGGCGGACGCGCCGCAGGTGCGCCATATCAAGGTCGAGGATGGACCCGGCCGGCCACTGGGGCGTTCTTTCCGCGTCAAGCTGTGGCCGACCGTGGTGGTGCTGCGTGACGGCAAGGAGGTGGCGCGGGTGGTGCGGCCAGCCGACGCCGACGAGGTGCGCGCCGCGCTGGCCCAGGCGGGACCGGAGTAGCCGCCCGCCGCCACTGCGCCCGGTGCTTTGCAAAATTACAACATGCGTGTGACGCTTAGCCATACCGGCTAACCAACATTGGCAATGTGCTGCCGCTTATGGTACGGTGAATGGATGCACCTGAAGCCGTGCCGAGGCAGTATTTTCATTCCCCTCATATTCTGGACGTCATGATTTTTGCCGCTGAAACTGAAGAGCGTTCGCTCCACGTTTTTCCCGACGCGTTCACTGCGGCGGCGTATTGCGAGGGGCTCGATGTCGAGGCCACCGTGTGGCTGTTCTGGGACGACGATGGCTCGCCCCTGCAGCCGCATTTCACGATCCCCAATAAACGCGGTCTGTTCACCGGCATGAACGGCATCTACCACCTGGTGCCGGTACTGGGCAACGAGCGCCCGGCGCTGATGGAGTCGCTGGCGCAGATCCGCCAGGTGATCGGCGAGTCGCCCTTCACCAGCGTGCGCTCGGTGCAGGAGTACCTGGCGCAGCGCATGCGCGGGCAAGCGATGACGTCGTAAATCCTGCCTTGCTTGCTAGGCCACCAGCCGGGAAAAGGTCGCCAGGTCGACATTGCCGCCGCTGACGATCACGCCGACCCGCTGGCCCTGGATGGGCGCGGCGCCATGCAGGGCCGCGGCGGCCGCCAGGCAGCCAGTCGGTTCCACCACCATTTTCATTCGCTCGGCAAAGAATTTCATCGTTGTCTGCAACTGGGCATCGCTGACGGTGACGATATCGTCCACGTGGCGCTGCATGTGTTCGAAGTTGTGCGTGCCTACGTGGGTCACTTTGGCGCCGTCGGCGATGGTGTCGGGCACGGCGATATGGACGATCGTCCCGCTGCGCAGCGATTGCTGGCCGTCATTGCCCAGTTCCGGTTCGACCCCGATCACCCGGCAGCGCGGCGACAGCGCGCGCGTGCTGATGGCCGATCCGGCCAGCAGGCCGCCGCCGCCCAGGCACACCAGCAGGGTATCGAGCGGGCCCGTCTCGTCGAACAATTCCTTGGCCGCGGTGCCGGCCCCACGGATGATGTCGGGATGGTCGTAGGGCGGAATCAGGGTCATGCCGCGTTCGGCGGCCACGCGCTGGCCGATTTCCTCGCGATTTTCGGTGTAGCGGTCGTAGACGATCACTTCGGCGCCATAGCCGCGCGTGGCTGCCACCTTCAGCGCCGGCGCGTCGTGCGGCATCACGATCGCGGTGCGGGCGCCGAGCAGTTGCCCGGCCAGGGCGATGGCCTGGGCGTGATTGCCCGATGAGTAGGCCAGCACGCCGGCGGCGCGCTGGGCGTCGTCGAGCTGGGCGACGGCGTTGTAGGCGCCGCGGAACTTGAACGAGCCGCTACGCTGGAAATTTTCGCACTTGAAGAACAACTGGGCGCCGGCCACCGCGTCGGCGGTGCGCGAGGTGAGTACCGGCGTGCGGTGGGCGGCGCCGGCGATGCGGTTTGCCGCCTGTTCGATATCGCTGAAGTCGATCATGCCACTCCTTATGCCGCCAGCGGCAGCGAGATGTGAATCTGCAGGCCGCCGCCTTCGCGGTTGCTGACCGCCAGATCGCCGTGGTGGCGGCTGACCACCCGTTCGACGATGGCCAGCCCCAGCCCGGCACCGTTGGCCTGGCCGCGCGCGGTGTCCAGGCGCGTGAAGGGCTTGAGCAATTGGCTGATCTGCTCCGACGGCACGCCCACGCCGTGGTCGGCCAGGGTGACGACCGCGCGCCGGCCATTGCCGAGCAATTTGATGTCGCAGGAGATATCGATTTCGGTCAACGCGCTGCCCGGGGTTTTGCCATAGCGGCGCGCATTCTCGATCACGTTGTTGAACACCCGGCGCAGGTCGGTCGCGTTGCCCATCACCAGCACCGCATTGGTGATGCTGGTGGTCACGCGCACGTCGAGCATGCGTTCGGCTTCGCGCGCGCTGTCCTGCAGCAGCTCGCCCAGGTCGACCGGAACGAAGGTGGCCGCTTCGGTGGGCTTGGCGTAATCGAGGAACTGGCCGATGATGGCGTCCATCTGGCCGATATCGGACTGCATGCCTTCACGCGCCTCGTTACTGAGCGTGGCCATTTCCAGTTCCAGCTGCATGCGCGTCAGCGGCGTGCGCAGGTCGTGCGAGATCCCCGCCAGAATCACCGCGCGGTCCGATTCGACCCGCTGCAAGTCGTCCACCATCTGGTTGAAACTGCGGTTCGCTTCGATGATTTCCTTCGAGCCTTTTTCCGGCAAGGGGTCGGGGCGCTTGCCTTCGGCGATCGAGCGGGCCGCTTCGGTCAGGCGCGCCAGCGGCAGATTGACCACGCTGGATATGAGCGCCGCGCCCAGTACCGAAAGCACCCCGACTACGCTGGCCCAGCCCAGCCATTGCACGCCGGTCAGGCCCGACAGCCGTTCGCGCTCGAGCATCAGCCAGTATTCGTCTTCGTCGATCTTGAAACTGATCCAGAAGCCGGCGGTGCCGTTGACGCGGCTGGAAAAGCGCGTGTCGGCGCCCAGCTTGGCCTTGACGATGGCGGCGATGGCGGGCATGAGCGGATTGTCGGGCGGCGGATCGACCGTGTCGGTGGTTTCCAGCGGCAGGATGCGGATGCCTTCGTTGCTGACCAGTTCGAACAGCAGTTCGCGCCGCAGTTCGGGCGCCGAGTGGGTCAGGGCGGCATGGGTGATGGTCACGACCGAGATCACCAGTTCGGCCGTCTGCTGCACTTGCGGGCCGCGCTGGACGGCGCTGATCATGCCGATCCAGGAGCCCATCGACACCGTGGTCAGAATGCTGAGCAGGAAGAAAGTGCGCCAGAACAGGCCGCTTCTGAGCCAGATGAAGCGGCGCCGCACGGCGCTGTCGGTGTCGTGGGTGAAGTGGATGGACACTAGCGTGGCTGGCCTTCAGGAATGAAGACATAGCCCAGCCCCCACACGGTCTGGATGTACAAGGGCGACGACGGATCCGGTTCGATCAGCTTGCGCAGACGGGAGATCTGCACGTCCAGGCTGCGGTCGAACACTTCGTATTCGCGTCCGCGCGCCAGTTCCATCAGCTTTTCGCGCGACAGCGGCTGGCGCGCATGGCGGGCGAACACTTTCAGGACCGAGAATTCGCCGGTGGTCAGCGGCACCGTTTCGCCATTCTTGCGCAGGGTACGGGTGCCCAGGTCGAGCACGAACTGGCCGAACTCGAAGGTTTGCGGGGTTTCCGAGGGGGCGCCGGGGATTTCGTCCGGCCCCTTGCGGCGCAGCACCGCGCCGATGCGCGCCACCAGTTCGCGCGGGTTGAAGGGCTTGGGCAGGTAATCGTCGGCGCCCATTTCCAGGCCGACGATGCGGTCGACGTCTTCGCCCTTGGCCGTGAGCATGATGATCGGGGTCTGGTCGCCCGCGCCGCGCAGGCGGCGGCAGATCGACAGCCCGTCTTCGCCGGGCAGCATCAGGTCGAGCACCAGCAGGTCGTAGCGCTCGCGCAGCCACAGCTTGTTCATCGCGGTCGCGCTTTCGGCCGTGACGACGGAGAATCCCTGCTCGGTCAGATAGCGGCGCAGCAGGTCGCGCAGACGGACATCGTCATCCACCACCATAATCTTTGCAGGGTGCGTATTGGCGGCCGCAGCCGTTGTAATGTTGCCTGAATTCGATGTCGATTGAGTGGTCATATGGCTGTCAGATTTGTCATATTGATGTTGCTATGGTAACGTCTTAACGCTCGATGAGACGCGTTGCAGTAAGGTCATTACACACTGTTACAAACTTTACCCAATTCGGCTTATACCCAATCACGAATGGTCATACACTGGGTTCACAGCGGAATTAAGCTTACTTGTTTACATGGCATCGCGGAAGAGGAACACCATGAATATCGCGCACAAGCATCACCTTCAAGATGAGGGCACCGTCTCCGGCGCGAGTCTCGTGGTGCGCGGTGTCGCGGTGTCCTGCGTCGCCGCCGCCGTGTTGCTGAGCGCGCCGGTCCAGGCCGGCGACCGCGACCAGCAGCGCGCCGAACAGCGCTATGAACATGTCCAGCGCGACCGGGCTCAGCAGCGTGAAGACGTGCGCCAGTTCGATCCGCGCGCCTTCGAAGCGCGCGCCGACGAGCAGCGCCGCCAGTTGCAGGCACCACCCGAGCGCAGCCCGCGCAATGCCGAGTCCAATCGCCGCGGCAGCGCCCGCCTGACTGCGGATGAGCGTCGTGATCTGCGCCGCCAGATCAACGAGGCGGGCATGGATATTTATCCGAATACGCCGCGCCGCTGACCCCCTTCCAGCTTTCCCCGGCGCCGTGGCGCGCCGGCGGCCTCGTTTCCCACGTGCATTTTCTTTGATATTTTTCCTGGTGGAAATTCGAAGACTCCGACACTATTGTTTGCGTATCCGCTTGTTATCTATTTATTTAGAGCGCGCATCATGTTACCCTTGGTAAAACATTGCTAGGCATCAATTGGCCTAGTCAAAATCGCAACCGTTGCTGCTGGAGATAATGTCGTGCCCATGGATTCCGCAATCGCCGCGTCGTCGTCCGCGTCCGCGCCTGTGAAAGCCGGGCCGGCAGCGGCGCAGTGCATCGTCAAGCGTCATGACGGGGTCTATGCCGACCCGACCGTGCTGGGCACCGTCTTCGTCGCGGCGGTCGACACCGTCTTTTCCGGCGATAAGTACTTTACCGGTCTGAACTATCCCGTCCTCATCAAGGCGCTCTACGATTGCGGCCCCGATCTGCCGCGTTCGCAAACCGGCGAATTGCTGGTCCGCTTTGCCGACGACATCGTGCAGTTCGATGCCCGCCGCCGCGGCCTGTACAAGGCGGTCAAGATTCAGGATGGGGCGGCCGATTATTATTTCGAACCGGTCTATCAGGCCGATCCCGACGATCCGGCCGGCCCAGGCACGCCGGAGCGGCTCGATGTCGACGAATTCGTGGCCGACATGTGGAGCAAGGGCATTCGCTTCGGCATCGATATCGAGGCCGTGCGCGCAGCGATCGACGGCGGCAAGTCGGAACGGACCATCATCGCGCGCCGGCTCGACCCGGCGCCAGGGCGCGACGCCCGGATCATCGAAGTATCGGACGACCTTCATCGCAGCGATGCACCGCGCCAGCTGGCCAATGGCAAGCTGGACCTGATGGCCTTCCAGAATCGGTTTCCGCAAATCAAAAAAGGCGTGCGCCTGCTCCAGAAAGTGCCGCGCGCGGCCGGCGCCATGGGCTTCGAACTGTCCGGCATCGCCATCGAGCCCGCCATTCCCGAAGACGTCGACCTGCGGCCCATGGCGGGCCTGGGCACGGTCATCGAGATCAGTGCGGAAGGCGAGTTTCTGGTGTCGCAGCAGCCCGGCTTCCTGAATGTCGACAGCCAGACCAGTCAGCTGTCGATCGGCGACAAGATCGTCAGCCGCGACGGCGTGAGCGCGCGTACCACCGGCAATCTGCAACTGACCGGGGATTACGAGGAATTCGGCGAGGTCCAGGAAAAGCGCGTCATCGAGGGCGAAAGCATCACCATCCATGCCGATTGCTTCGGCAATATCGTCTCGCGCGGCGGCACGGTGCTGCTCAATGCCAACCTGGTCGGTGGCAACGCCCACAATGCCCGTGGCGACATCCGCGTCAAGGGTGTGGCGTCGGGCTCGGTGATCCAGTCGCGCCAGGGCGAGGTAGTGCTGAACCGGGCCGAGAGCTGCGTCATTTCCGGCACCCGCGTGGTCATCGAGCACGCCGCCAATTGCGAGATCATGGCCGACGAAGTGGTCATCAAGCAGGCCGAAGGCTGCGCCATTGCCGCGCGCAAGGTGCAGGTCGAGGTGGCCGGTCCGCGCAAGCAGATCGAGATGGTGATTCACGCCCTGCAGCCCGATAGCGCGCGCATCGACGAGGTCATCACGGCGATGAGCGAGCGGGTGGGCCAGTTCGCCCAGCTGGTGGTGCAGCGCAAGGCCGAGATGGAGGCGCTCACCAGCCAGCCGGACGTGCGCAAGTACGTGATGCTCGCCTCCAAGATTCGCAAGAAGGAATTGACGCTCACAACGGAGCAAGTACCGCAATTTCAAAAAATGGCGACGGCGGTCGGCCCGGCCTTGAAAGCCATTGCCAAGGTTTCGCTGGACGTGAAGGCGGCAGAGACCGAACAGCAGGCCGGCGAAGCGCTCATTGCCCAGCTGGTGCAGCAGCGCAGCGACAGCGCCGGCGTGACGCTGGTTAACGTGGCGATGCTGACCGGCGACACCGCTGTGCGGCTGATGACCTTCCAGCCGGACGGCAGCAGTACCTACGACCTGCCTGCCAAGGACATCAAGGCGCGCCTGCGCGGCGACGCCAGCGCAGGTCCGCTGATCAAGGCGGCCGCCAGCGGCCAGCTGGCGTGGAACAGCGACCAGCCGGACTGATCGCTTATCAAGCTCAGGCCGGGTTCGACGACGCGGCCGCTGCCTTTTTTCCAAGGAAACGCGCAGCCACGACAGCGCTGGCCAGGCCCACCACGATGGCGGTGGTGCTGCCGGAAAAGCCGACGGCGGTATTGGCGGCAATCCTGCCAGCCTTCGGCTTGAGCAGTTGCAGGCGGCGGCGCGTCATCTGCGCACCCAGTTCATTCAAGCGGTCCGGGCCAAGCATGCGCTCGGCGGTCAGCAGCAGCTCGGTTTCCTCATCGGCCACGTGGTGCATGACGTCGCGCATCAGCTCGTGCAAGGTGTTGTCGTAGCGCAGGTCGGTCGGATTGCTGGCGCGCAGCTCGGAAATCAGCCGGCGCATTTCAGCGTGTTCGGACGGACTCTTGACCAGGACCGGGTTGGCGTCGTCGAGGGCGCGCATGGCCGGATAAAAAATCTCTTCTTCCAAGGTGGCATGGATTTCCAGCGCATCGCAAATGGTTTCCACCAGCGCTTTCTTGACGGCCGGTCTGGCAGTCGAGACATACTGGTGGAACGTGACCATCACGTGCGAGTGGTCGAAGCGGATCATGTCGGTGATCGATGGACTCAACTTGTTCAATGAAAACATAGCGCAAGCTCCTCGGTGGGTATGTTTTCATCATAGGTTTTGTCGCGCGCGCGCGGCGTAGGACTGGGCCGCGCGCGGCTGTCGGACGGGCTTTACCGACTCAGCCTGGCGTACACCTGGGCAGCCGGGGTGCTGCTGAAGCCCATCGCTTCGAGGACCCCGATGACCTCGTCGAGCCACAAGGCATTGGGCAGGTTGTGGTGCAGCAGCAGGACGTGCACGCCATCCTTGGGCGCGTTCGGCGATGCCAGGCTGGCGGCCGCTTTCTTGCGCACGACGGCCAGATAGGCTTGCTTGACGGGCTCCAGGTCGGCGTTCGGGTTGGCGCGCAGCAAGGCGTCCAGTTTGTCGTCGACCACCCAATCTTCCACATCGAACGTGACCGGCGCATCGACGTAGCCTTGCTGCTTGAGAAAGGCGCGCATGCCGTCCCGCTTGGCCGGGGTATCGCCTTCATTCAAATACGTATAGCGGAACCACTTGGTGTAATTCGGCAAGGTCCGGATGATCGCATCGCAGTCGAGGATTTCCTTCTGATATTGCAGCAGGCTGACCGACGGCTGATTCAGGTCCGGGTGGCTCATGGTGTGGTTGCCCAGCAGATGGCCGGCATCGCCCCAGGCTTTGGCCAGCGCATAGCCGGCGGGCCGGTCGGCGCCGTTACCGGCGGTAACGAACAGCACGCTCTTGATCTTGTGTTTGCCAAGCGCATCCAGAATGGCCTGGTTGCGCTGCTGCGGCGACATGGGCCCGCCGACGTGCAGCGAGGGGCCGTCGTCGAAGGTGTAGGCGATCGAGGCGGCGTGGCCGGGAAGGGTCAGCAGGGTCAGCGCAGCGGCCAGGGTGCGGGCGAAGTGTTTGAGCAATGTCATGGGTACGGGTCGAAACGGGTCATTCGGGCGCATCGTCGTCGGCGACCGCGTCGAGCGCGCGATAGCAGTCCAGCGCGCCGGCGGGTAATCCTTTGAACAGGGCTGGATCGGCCTCGTCCACGCGCTGGTTTTCGGCCAGAATGCGCAGCTTGCTCAGGTAATCGGTCAGGGTCAGCAGGCGGCCCAGCGGCGACACCGGCACGCCCTTGCGCGCGCCGGCCTGCTCGGCGATCGCGGTGACGACCGCGTCCGGGAAATTCCATTCGCGGCCGATGCTGGCGGTCAGCGCGCGGGCGTCGCCGATCAAACGCGCACAGAACATTTCCGAACCGAGCGAGTGGTCGTCTTTGGCGCTCTGGTCCATGATGCGCAGGGTAACGATCAGGCCGACATTCTGTACCAGCCCGGCCAGAAAGGCTTCGAAGGGATCGATGCCCAGCGCTTCGGCAAGCAGGCGGTTGCCGACCGCACAGCGTTCGGACTGGTCCCAGATGCGCGGCGCCAGGGTGCGCGTGTAATGGCCGGAATTCATGTCGATGATGGGGCGGAACGCCACGCTGGTGATCAGGTGACGCAAGCCTTCCTGTCCGATCAGCATGACGGCGTGCTCGACGCTGCTGATCTGGGTGCCGGTGCTTTTGAACGAGGTGTTGGCCAGGCGAATCACGGCCGCCACCAGGACCACGTCGCTGGAAATCGTGCGGGCCAGCTGGGCGCCGGAGAAATTCTCGCTGCGCAGGCTTTGCAGCAGTTGCGGGATCAGGCCCGGCATGCGCCGCACCAGCGCTGCGCCCGACTGCTGCGATGCCAGGATGGCGGCCAGCGCGTCCAGCACCTGGTTTTCCGCCGCGCTGGTATCCAGGCCGGCGTCGGCGGCCGGATCGGTATCGAACAGATAGCGCAGGTAGGCGGCATTGACACCATCGCGCTGATCGAAGGACAGCTCGGGTGCGCGTTCAGCGGCGGGCACGGGCGCCGCAGGGGCGGGCGCGCCGGACGCCTGCGCTTGCGGCTCAGCCGGGACGGGCGCCGGCGCCGCCGAAAAAAGTCGTTGAAGCCATTGATACATCGTGCGTCCTTCGAATGGTCGACGTTGAGCCGCTCAGCGTTGCCGGGCCATTGTAAAGCGTTTCGGCCCGTTTGCAACATCCGGAGTGGATGTGGGGCAATATTGACGTTGGTCAACGATTCCGTAGGGCATCCCATTACGATGAGGTTTCGTTAGCTCGCCATGCCCCCGCAGAGACGAAAGGACCGAACCATGCACAGTATCCCCATGCCGCACGCCGTCAAAGGCAAAATTGAATTTTTGAGTTTCCAGCTGGGCGGGCTCGAATACGGTGTCGAGTTCGGAAAGGTCAAGGAACTGCGTTCCCTGGCCACGATGGAGCGCTTCGCCTCGGACGGCGCCATCATCAGCGGCGTCGCGGCCGCACGCGGCGTGATCATGCCGCTGGTCGACATGCGCGAAGCGTTTCCCAAAACCCGGTTTCAGTCGCCAGCGGCCGCCACCGACGTGATCATCCTGCAGCTGTCGAGCTGTGTGATGGGCATGGTGGTCGACGGGGTGACCGATGTGGTGCGCATGCACGCGCACCAGATCAGGCCGATTCCGGGGGCGGAAGAGGGCGACTGCGACTACCTGCTGGGCCTGGGCGAAGCCGACGGGCGGCGGCTGATCCTGGTCGACATCGATAAGCTGATGTCGATCCAGCGCGACGCCCAGGCCCTGGGGCAGGCGGTCGCTTAAGGCTTCCCTTAAGCTGCGATGCCTTCGAGCTGCTCCTGCAGCTCCAGCCATTCGCCTTCCAGCTGGGCCAGGTCCTTGGTATAGAACGACTGGTCGGCCAGCAGGGTCTTGAGCTTGGCCTTGTTGGCCGCCTCGTACATGGCCCCATCGGCCAGCTGGGCGTCGACCGCCGCCTTCTGCTCGTTGCGCTTGGCGATCTGCTCTTCCAGCCGCTTGATCTTGTTTTCGATCGGTTTGCGCAGTGCCGACAGGCGCTGGCGCTGCTCGGCATCGATCCGCTTCTGATCCTTCTTGTCGGCCACCGCTGCCGGCGCGCTCGCCACCGGCGCGGCGCTCGGGAAGCTGGTCTTGTTCTCCTTGCCGGCCGCCGGCAGCACCGTGGTGCCTTTGCCCAGCTTGGTCTGGAACAGCCAATCCTTGTAATCGTCCAGATCGCCGTCGAAGGGCTGCAGCTTGCCGTCGGCGACGATGATGAACTGGTCGGTGGTGGCGCGCAGCAGATGGCGGTCGTGCGAGACCACCACCAGCGTGCCTTCGAACTGCGCCAGCGCCATCGTCAGCGCTTCGCGCGTTTCCAGGTCCAGGTGGTTGGTCGGCTCGTCCAGCAGCAGCAGGTTGGGGCGCTGCCACACGATCAGCGCCAGCGCCAGGCGGGCCTTCTCGCCGCCCGAGAATGGCGCGATCGAGCTGGTTACCATGGTGCCGGGGAAGTTGAAGCCGCCCAGGAAGTTGCGCAGCTCCTGCTCGCGCACCGTCGGCGCGATTTTCGCCAGGTGCCATAAAGGCGACTCGTCATGGCGCAGCATTTCAACCTGGTGCTGAGCGAAGTAGCCGATCGACAGGCCCTTGCCGAGCGTGGCGTCGCCGGTCAGCGGCGCCAGTTCGCCGGCGATGGTCTTGATCAGGGTCGATTTGCCGGCGCCGTTCACGCCCAGGAGGCCAATGCGCTGGCCGATCTGCAGCGAAAAATTAATCCGCGAGACGATGGTCTTCTCGCCGACCTTGTCGCCGTGGCTGTCGAGCAGCCGATAGCCGGCGTTCACGTCTTCCATCACCAGCAGCGGGTTGGGCGCCGCCAGCGGCTCGCGGAACTCGAACGAGAACTCGGCGGCCGCGCGCAGCGGCGCCAGCTCCTCCATCTTGGCCAGCGCCTTCATGCGGCTCTGGGCCTGGCGCGCCTTCGAGGCCTTGGCCTTGAAGCGGTCCACGAACGATTGCAGGTGGGCGCGCGCGCGCTGCTGCTTTTCCATGGCGCTGGCGGCCAGCACCATCTGGGCCGCGCGCTGGCGCTCGAAGCTGGAGTAGTTGCCCGAATAGCGCTTGAGTTTGCGCTCGTCGATGTGCACCACCACGTTGACGATCTCGTCGAGGAAATCGCGGTCGTGCGAGATGATGATCAGGGTGCCGGGATAGCGCTTCAACCAGTCTTCCAGCCAGATGATCGCGTCCAGGTCCAGGTGGTTGGTCGGTTCGTCGAGCAGCAGCAGTTCGGAAGGGCACATCAGCGCCTGCGCCAGGTTCAGGCGCATGCGCCAGCCGCCCGAAAAGCTGGCCACCGGCTGCTTCATCTGGTCGAGCGTGAAGCCCAGGCCCAGCAGCAGCTGTTCGCCGCGCGACTGCACGGTGTAGGCGTCGGCATCGGCCAGCGCGCTGTAGATTTCGCCGATGGCGATGCCGTTGTCGGACGATTCCGGCTCGGACTCCAGGCGCGCCAGTTCGGCTTCGAGCTTGCGCAGATTGACGTCGCCGTCGATCGCGTAGTCCAGCGCCGCGCGCTCCAGCGCCGGGGTTTCCTGGGCCACGTAGGCCATGCGCCATTTGGCCGGGAAGTCGATCTGGCCCTGGTCCGGATGCAGTTCGTTGCGCAGCATCGCGAACAGGCTCGATTTGCCGGCGCCGTTGGCGCCGATCAGGCCGATCTTGTCGCCCGGGTTGAGTGTCAGGTCGACGCTTTCCAGCAGCGGCTTGGTGCCACGCATCAGGCTGACATTGATAAAACGGATCATGGTCTACTTTGTAAAAGGGTCAGGCGGTATAGGCTTGCAGCTGGTCGGCGCCGAGCAGGAACACCATGTCGTCGCCGGCGCTGGTGGTGACCCAGGTCAGGCCCAGATGGCCAAAGGCGGCTTCGGCGTAATCGCGCTCGTTGCCGATCTCGACCATCAGGATGCCGTCCGGCGTCAGGCGCTCGGCGGCGCCGGCCACGATCTTGCGCACCAGGTCCATGCCGTCGGCGCCGCCATCGAGGGCGATCTGCGGCTCGCGCTGGTATTCCATCGGCAGGCGCGCCATCGACTGCGAATTGACGTACGGCGGATTGGTGACGATCAGCTTGTACTTCTTGAACGGCACGTTGGCGTACAGGTCCGATTCGATCAGGTTGACACGGCCTTCAAGCTGGTAGTCGCGCACATTGCGCGCGGCCACCTCCAGCGCAGCGGGCGAGATATCCACCGCATCGACCACGCTGTTGGGGAAGGCGTCGGCCATCATGATCGCCAGGCATCCGGAACCGGTGCACAGCTCCAGGATGTTCTCGACGCTGTCGGCGTCTTCCACCCACGGGCTGAACTGGTTGGGAATCAGTTCGGCGATGAAGGAGCGCGGCACGATCACGCGCTCGTCGACATAAAACGCGTAGGTGCCCAGCCAGCCTTCGTTGGTGATGTAGGCGGCCGGCACGCGGTCGGTGGCGCGCCGTTCGATCACTGCCAGCACCTGCAGCACTTCCTCGGGCAGCAGGCGCGCATCGAGGAAGGGATCGAGCTTGTCGAGCGGGAGCTTGAGGGTATGCAGGATCAGGTAAGCGGCCTCGTCGAGCGCTTCGGCGCTGCCGTGGCCGAAGAACAGCTTGGCCGCATTAAAGCGGGTGATCGCGTAGCGCAGCAGGTCGCGCGGCGTTGAGAAAATAGTCGTGGTCATGGCGTCCTCTCGTGGTCGTCGTCGGAGTTAGGCCAGCAGGTTTTCCAGCGTGCGGCGATAGATATTCTTGAGCGGATCGATATAGCGCAGTTCGATGTGCTCGTCGATCTTGTGAATGCTGGCGTTCGGAGGGCCGAATTCTATCACCTGGGGGCAGATGCGCGCGATGAAGCGGCCGTCCGAGGTGCCGCCGGTGGTCGACAGTTCGGTCGTCACGCCGGTCTCGCTTTCGATGGCGCCGGCCAGCGCGTCGGACAGCACGCCGCGCGGGGTCAGGAAGGGCAGGCCGGACAGGGCCCACTTCAGGTCGTATTCGAGGCCGTGCCTGTCGAGGATGGCGTGCACGCGCTGCTTGAGGCCATCGTGCGTGCTGGCGGTCGAGAAGCGGAAGTTGAAGTCGACCACCACTTCGCCCGGGATGACGTTGTTGGCGCCGGTGCCGGCGTGGATGTTCGACATCTGCCACGAGGTCGGCAGATAGTATTCGCTGCCGGCGTCCCACTGCTCGGCGGCCAGCTCGGCCAGGGCCGGCGCGGCCTGGTGGATCGGATTGCGCCCCAGCTGCGGATAGGCGATGTGGCACTGGATGCCCTTGATCGTCAGCTTGCCCGACAGCGAACCGCGCCGGCCGTTCTTGATCACGTCGCCCAGCACCTCGGTCGAGGTGGGTTCGCCCACCAGGCAGTAATCGATCTTTTCGCCGCGCTCTTCCAGCATGCGGCAGACCACCACGGTGCCGTCGGTGGCCGGGCCTTCTTCATCGCTGGTGATCAGGAAAGCGATCGAGCCCTTGTGGCCGGGATGGGCGGCGGTGAATTCTTCGCACGCCACCACCATCGCCGCGATCGAGGTCTTCATGTCGGCCGCGCCGCGGCCATACAGCTTGCCGTCGCGGTGGGTCGGCTGGAACGGGGCGGACTGCCACTGCTCGGCGGGGCCGGTCGGCACCACGTCGGTGTGGCCGGCGAACACGAACACCGGCTGCTCGGTGCCGCGCCGTGCCCACAGATTGGTCACGCCGTTCGATTCGATGGTCTCGCAGCGAAAGCCGAGTGGCGCGAGCAGTTCGATCAGGCGGCGCTGGCAGCCTTTGTCGTCGGGAGTGACGGAGGACAGGGCGATCAGTTCTTCGGTCAGCGCGAGGGTGCGGGAAGTGGTCATGGTGTGCTTGTTATTTGAAGATGTGTTGGTACTGCTCGGCCGAGAAGCCGACACTGTAGGCGCCGGCCTTGTCGAGCACGGGGCGCTTGATGACGGAAGGCTGTTCGAGCATCAGCGCGAGGGCGCTGGCCTTGTCGGTGACGGCGGCGCGGCGCTCGTCGGACAGCTTGCGCCAGGTCGTGCCTTTGCGGTTGACCAGCACTTCCCAGTCGAGCTGGTCGAGCCAGGCGGCCGCGGTGGCGCGGTCGAGGCCCTGCTTTTTAAAATCGTGGAAGGTGACGTCATGCGCGTGGTCGGCCAGCCAGGTACGGGCTTTCTTGACGGTGTCGCAGTTGGGAATGCCGAAGAGGGTGATGGTCATGGGTCGTGAAGGCGCACGCAGGCTGCGCTGCGATGTGCTTTATGCAAGGCTTGGGTAACCCGAGAGGATACCATATGGGCCTTGCCGGGATAAGAAGATCTTGCGGGACTGCCGATCAGGATTTTTCATTCCCGGCCTCGGCGGCCCCCTTGGCGGGCATCCATAACCCGTGCGCTTCCGCCGAGGCCGGGAACAACAGGCTGTCTAGGTATTGAGTGTGAATTCCGTGAACGACGCGCCCGAATCGTCGGCCGGCTTTTGCTGGGCGGCGGGCGCTTCTTCCTTCTTGGCCATCTGCGAATCCGGGCCATTGTTGAGCAGCCACAGCAGGTTGGTGGCCGAGTCGGCATTGGCCAGCGCTTCTTCCTGCGTCACCAGGCCGCTTTTCACCAGCTGGAACAGGGCCGATTCGAACGATTGCGAGCCGGGCGACAGGCTCTTCTCCATCGCTTCCTTGATCTGGCCGATTTCGCCCTTTTCGATCAGGTCCGACACGTAGCGCGTGTTGACCATGATTTCGACGGCGGCCTGGCGCGTGCCGCCGGCGGCCGAGCGCACCAGGCGCTGCGAGACGATGGCCTTGACCGCCGAGGACAGATCCTGCAGCAGCGCCGGGCGGTTCTCGATGGGGTAGAAGCTGATGATGCGGTTGAGCGCGTTGTAGCTGTTATTGGCGTGCAGGGTGGCCAGCACCAGGTGGCCCGACTGGGCGTAGGCCAGGGCCGCGGCCATGGTTTCCTTGTCGCGGATTTCGCCGATCAGGATACAGTCCGGCGCCTGGCGCATGGAATTGCGCAGCGCCGTGTAAAAGCTGTTGGCGTCGCTGCCGATCTCGCGCTGGTTGACGATCGACTTCTTATTCTTGAACAGGTATTCGATCGGGTCTTCGAGCGTCAGGATATGGCCGGCGCGCAGTTCGTTGCGGTGGTCCAGCATCGAGGCGATCGTGGTCGACTTGCCCGAGCCGGTGGCGCCGACCAGCAGCAGCAGGCCGCGCTTTTCCATGATCAGGTCGGCCAGCACCGGCGGCAGGCCGAGGTCGCCCAGGGCGGGTATATTGGCCGGCACGAAGCGGAATACGGCCGAAATCGAGCCGCGCTGGCGGAACGCCGATAAACGGAAGCGGCCCAGGTTGGGTACCGAAATACCCATATTGAGCTCGTTTTCGCGATCCAGCTCCTGCATCTGCTCGGGCGTGGCGATTTCCGCCAGCAGCGAGATGATGTTGTCCGGCTCCAGCTTTTGCTGGTTGATCGGGATGAGGTTCCCGTTGATCTTGATGTGCACCGGGGAGTTCACGGCGAAGAACATATCCGACGCGTTCTTCTCTTTCATCAGCTGAAACAGGCGTTCCATGGCCATGGTGGTTCTCCCCGGTGTGATCAAAACAAACGATTAAATACCGCGCAGCAGTTCGTTGATGCCGGTCTTGGAACGGGTCTGCGCGTCCACGCGCTTGACGATCACGGCGCAGTACAGGCTGTACTTGCCGTCGGCGGAAGGCAGGTTGCCCGACACGACCACCGAACCGGCAGGCACGCGGCCATAGGTGACTTCGCCGGTGGCGCGGTCGTAGATCTTGGTCGACTGGCCGATGTACACGCCCATCGAGATCACCGAGTTTTCTTCGACGATCACGCCTTCGACAATCTCGGAACGCGCGCCGATGAAGCAGTTGTCTTCGATGATGGTCGGATTGGCCTGCATCGGTTCGAGCACGCCGCCGATGCCCACGCCGCCCGACAGGTGCACGTTCTTGCCGATCTGCGCGCACGAACCGACCGTGGCCCAGGTGTCGACCATGGCGCCTTCATCGACGTAGGCGCCGATGTTGACGTAGGACGGCATCAGCACGACGTTTTTGGCGATGAAGCTGCCACGGCGCGCCACCGCCGGCGGCACCACGCGAAAGCCACCGCGCGCGAAGTCGTCGGCGCTGTAGTTGGCGAACTTGGTCGGGACCTTGTCGTAGAACTGCATGGTGCCGTCCGACGGCATGACGCTGTTGTTCTCGAGGCGGAACGACAGCAGCACGGCTTTCTTGATCCACTGGTTCACGACCCAGTCGCCGGTGCTCTTTTGCGCCACGCGCAGGCTGCCGTCGTCAAGGCCGGCGATGACGTGGGCCACCGCTTCGCGCAGTTCGGTGCTGCCGTTCGAGGGGCTGATGTCGGCGCGCTGTTCCCAGGCGGTGTCGATGATGTTCTGGAGTTGTTGGGTCATGATAGGACTTATAGTGGGGTGATGAATCAGGATGCTTTTTTCAGGTCTTGGCAAAACTGGACGATGCGCTGCGCAGCTTCCAGTCCTTCGTCGATCTCGGCAACCAGGGCCATGCGGATGCGGTTCTGGCCGGGATTGACGCCGTGCGCCTCACGCGCCAGGTAGGAGCCTGGCAGAACGGTGACATTATATTCCGCGTACAGACGGCGCGCGAATTCCGTGTCCGACAGGCCGGTGCGGCGCACGTCGGCCCACAGGTAAAAGCCGGCGTCGGGCAGTTCCACGTCCATCACGGCCTTGAGCATTGGCGTGACGAGGTGGAACTTCTCGCGGTACTTGGCGCGGTTTTCCTGCACGTGGGTTTCGTCGGCCCAGGCGGCGATCGAGGCGGCCTGCACCGGCGGCGCCATGGCGCCGCCGCAGTAGGTGCGGTACAGCAGGAACTTCTTGATGACGGCGGCGTCGCCGGCCACGAAGCCCGAGCGCATGCCCGGCACATTGGAGCGCTTGGACAGGCTGGAAAACACGATCAGGTTGGCGTAGGGGCGCTCGCCTTCGGCGCGGCCCAGCGCATGCGCCGCTTCCAGTGCGCCCAGCGGCGCTTCGCTGCCGTGGTAGATCTCGGAATAGCACTCGTCGGCGGCGATGATGAAGCCATGCTGCTCGGCCAAAGCGAACAGCTGGCGCCAGTCTGCCAGCGTGAGCGTGGCGCCGGTCGGATTCCCCGGCGAGCACAGATACAGCAGCTGCACGCGCGGCCAGACCTCGGCCGGCACGCTGGCGTAGTCGCAGGCAAAGTTGCGGGCCGGTTGCGAGTTGACGAACCAGGGCGCGGCGCCGGCCAGGTAGGCCGCGCCTTCGTAGATCTGGTAGAACGGGTTGGGGCATACCACCAGCGGCGCCGGCCGGGAGGCGTCGATCACGCATTGGGCGATGGCGAACAGCGCCTCGCGCGAGCCGTTCACCGGCAGCACCTGGGTGGCCGCATCCAGCGCGGGGATGGCGTAGCGGCGCTCCAGCCAGCCGGCGATGGCGGCGCGCAGGGCGTCGCTGCCGGCGGTGGTCGGGTAGTTGGCCAGGCCTTGCAGGCTGTGCGTCAGGGCTTTCTGGATGAAGGCCGGGGTCGGGTGCTTGGGTTCACCGATGCCAAGGCTGATCGGCGCGTAGGCGGCGTTGGGCGTCACGCCGGCAAACAGCTGGCGCAGCTTTTCGAAAGGGTAGGGGTGCAGTTGATCGAGATGTGGATTCACGGCGGTACCGGGTTAGCAGGGCGGAATGCGACCATTATTATAGGCGCAATCGGTCCTGCCGCGGCGGGGCCGCCGGTGCCGTTCAGGCCATGACCAGTTCGCGCACGCTCTCCCAGACCCGGTTGCCGGCATCGACCGCTTGCACCCGGTTGCGCCCGGCCCGTTTGGCGGCGTACATGGCCAGGTCGGCGGCCTTGAAGAAGCTGGCGGTCTGGTCGCCCGGACCGGGCACGATGGTGGCCACGCCGATGCTGGCGGTGACGATGCCGCCGGCCGAACGCGGGTGGGCCAGCGCGAGCGCGGCGATATGGGCGCGCACGGTTTCGGCCATGGCGGCGGCATTGGCGGCCGGGGTTTCGGCAAACAGCAGGGCGAATTCCTCGCCGCCGTAGCGCGCCGCCAGGTCGGTGGGGCGGGCGGCATGGGCCTGCAGCACCTTGGCTACCTGGCACAGGGCGGCGTCGCCGGCGGCGTGGCCGAGCGCGTCGTTGTACAGCTTGAAGTGGTCGACATCGATCATCAGCAGCGACAGCGGTTCGCCGCTGCGCATGGCGCGCTGCCATTCATGCTCGAGGAAGTTGTCGAAATGGCGCCGGTTGGCGATCCGGGTGAGCGGGTCGAGCAGGGCGGCGCGCTGCAGCGCGGCCTGGGTGTCGTGCTGGGTCAGCTGGGCGCGCACGCGCGCGCACACTTCGGCCATGCGCAGCGGCTTGGCGATGTAGTCGGCCGCGCCGGTGTCGAAGCCGGCCACCACGTCCTCGGCCTCGTTGCGCGAACTCATCAGGATCACCGGGATGTCGGCGGTGGCCGCTTCCTGCTTGAGCTGGCGGCAGGTTTCCAGGCCGTCGATGCCGGGCATGACGACGTCGAGCAGGATCAGGTCCGGGTGCTGGCGGCGCGCCAGCGCCAGCGCTTCGCTGCCGCGGTTGGCCACCAGGGTGCGGTAGCCGCGCCCGGTCAGCGTATGCCGCAATGCGTCAATATTGTCCGGCGCATCGTCGACAATCAGGATGGAAGGATGGCGGTTCCGAACAGCGCTTGAGGTGATGTCATAGTGCATATTCTGGCCTGTGACGACGAGTGGTATCGAGCCTCGATCATACTGCCGGGAATCTTGCGCCGCAACAATTCACGCTACTAGGAGCATGATAGGTTGTGGTGTCTTTGCGTTTCCTCAAACTTGGGGTGGGAGATTCGACGGTTGCGTTGTGCGAGCGCAACCGGCTTTTAATGGATCACAGTTGGTAAGTCGCCTGCACGGAGAAGGCGCGCGGCGCCATCGGTAGATCATGTGGCAACTGCAAGCCCGGAGCCGGACTTGGCTCGCGCACATCAGCATTGAACAGGTTACGCACGCTGGCGGCAAATTCCCATCCGCTGCGGCTTGGATTGCTGCGCACGCTTAAGTCGATCGTGGTGTAGCCTCCCAGCGTCTCGCGCACGTCATCGGCCGCACGCAGGCGCTTTCCAACCCAATTCAACTGGGCGCCGAGCAGATAGCCGCTGCTGGCGCGCCAGTCGGCGCGGCCATATATATGGTGGCGCGGCGCATACCCGGCTTCCCGGTCGTTGATCTTGTCGAGCGAGTGCTGGTAGCTGTAGTTGCCCATCAGGCGCAAGCTGCGGGTCGGGTTCCAGGTCGATTCGAGCTCCAGGCCATGGCCGACCTGGTCGCCGGCGTTGCGGTAGGTCGAGCCGGTGCCTGGCACCGGGTTGGTGACCGTGCGGATGATATTGCTCATCGCGTAGCGGTAGATCGTCAGGTTCGCTTCCAGGTCGGCGCCAGCCTGCCAGGCGAGCGCGGCTTCCAGAGTGCCATTGGTTTCAGGTTTCAGCAAGGGATTGCCGAGCGCCACCGGTGTAATGCCATACGCTTCCAGGAACGCCGGGGCACGGAAGGCGCGTCCGTACATCAACTTGGCGGTCAGATCCAGCGAGGCGTCCCACACCAGTGCCAGGCGCGGATTAGTGGTGCCACCGAAGTCCGAATACTGGTCATGGCGCAGCCCGGCCGTCGCGGTCCAGTCCGGCGCGAAATTCCATTCATCCTGCACATACAGGTAATCGATCTTACGGCGGTGCGGCAGCAGGAAGAGATTGCTGTCGGTAAATTCGACCACCTGCGGCAGCGGAATCGGCAAGCCGTTCGGGGCGTAGTTGAAGTTGCGGCGCTCGCGCGTGCGGTACAAATTCAGATCGTCATGGCCCAGGCCGATCCGCATATGGTGACCGGCGAATCCGGAATAGACCAGGTAGGCCGACATGCGCACCTGCTGCTCCCAGAATTCCGGCGCGCCAATCATGCCATCAGGGAAGGTCCCCGTAGGAAATTGCAAGCCGTCAGGAAATAGTTTGTAGTCGTCTGGAATCAATTGAGTGTAGTACAAGGTGCTCAGCAAAGCGCCCGCACTCCAATCCTTGCCGACCTGGGGATCGGTCCAGGACAAGTCGGTAGTGAAACGTTCGCTCCTGGACTTGCCCACCGGGTCGAGTGCCGACGAGATGCCCGCGCCAGTGCCGACATCGTCGCGTATCTTGATGCCGGCGCGAAAGCGCCATTTGTCGTATCCGACATCGACATTGGCGTCGATCGCCTGGTTACCGGTATTGACCGGCCCCGGCGCCAGGCTCGCGTGGGTGCCGGTCAATGTGTCGTTGCGGGTCTGGGCGTCGGCATCGATGATCGGGTCCATGCCGGCGGTGCGGCCGACCCGAAGGTAAGCGGCGACATCGATCCCGCGCACGTGGCCGCCATGCTGGATCCAGCCGTCACGGGTGCCGAAGCTGCCCGCACGCACGCCGACACTGGTGCCAGGCGTGTCGTCCGCATCCTTGGTGATGATATTGATCACGCCTGAGAAAGCGTCCGAGCCGTACAGCGCCGAACCGGGGCCGCGGATCACTTCGACGCGGGCAATATGTTCAACCGGGAAACCGCCCCAGACATTCCCCTTGTTCCCGTGGAAAAGGGTGGTCATTGGGATGCCGTTCTGCAGCACCAGCACCTGCGGCATGTAGGTGCTGAAAATCCCGCGCACCATATATAAAGGTGAATACTGGTTGGCGCTGCGGTTGACGTGAATCCCGGCCACCGACTCAAGCACTTGATCGAGATCGGTCGCGCCCATGGCCTCAATATCCTGGGAGGTGATAACGGTGGCAACAGCTGGTGCGCGGCGCAGGGATTGCTGGGTGCCGGTGGCAATACTGACGCTGCTCTTGTCGCCGTAGACCAGGGTGAGTTCTTCTTCATCGCTGACCTGGGCCTGAACTGGGTGCGCCTGCAACACCAGCGCCATCGTCAGACTGAGCGGAAACGCGCTCACGAATTTCACAAATCGTCTCCCTTGTATATCGTCATAGGCAAAAATGCAATCTTCGTGCCGTTGCTGACGTAACCATACTATATCGGAGTACGGCCTGACAACCAGTGAACATGTTTCCTAATGACATTTATGTGAAGTGTGGTTTTACTGCCCGTCCCCTGCGGCGGGCCACGGGCGGCGAGCGGCGCCGTGATACTGAATGTCGCGGCAGGGCGTTGGGAACAGCGTCCCCGGCGGGCGTTCACGCGCTTCGATATATCCAGGGGGCATGCCTGCCAGGAAAAGGGGCACGCGAAACATGTGAAACTCGGCCACCGAGAAGCCCAGGTCGGCGCACAGCGCCGCTGTCATGCCGGCGTAATTCATGCGCAGACGCGGATTTTTTGCCAGCAACAGTAACTCGGTACCTTGCGCGATGCGCAGGTGCGGCCCGTCCGCCAGATCGAGTCGCGTGGCCAGCTGCAGCAGCCATGGCAAGCGCTCGTCGCCGAGTTCGGGCGTCGGGCGGCCAAAGCCGTAGATGCGCTTTTCCGCAGCGACCAGCTCGTCCAGCGTCGCTCGGCCCGCCAAGGCGACGCCGGCGCGCAGAAAGAAGTCGATGGCTTTTACGCCCGGCTGGCCGCCGTATATTCCGGCCTCGGATACGGCCAGCGCCGCCGACAGGGCCAGCGCCGGTGTCGTGCGCGCCGAACCGCCCAGCGCGGCCACGCGGTTGTTCCAGATGCGCGCGTCCGGATAGCTGGTGTAGACCAGAATGCCCTGGAGCAGTTCGAGCTGCGCGGCGCTGAAGCGGCGTCCCGTAATGCCATATAGATACAATTCGATCCAGCCCATGTCGCGCAGCTCGGCGTGCAGGTCATGGCCGCGAAACACGGTGTGGCTGCCGATGAAGGCCGCGCCCATGCGACTTTTCAGATGGCCGACGTGCTGTTCCAGCAGTTCCGGTCCGTTCATTCTTGTACCTCGATCGTATAGAAAGGAAAGCTGCGAAAACCCGACTGGCCCTGTTCCAAGGCGTGTGCGGCGGCGCCCGGAAGGCGCAACAGTAGAAACAACATTTCGCCCTGGATCGCACTGAAACCCAGTTGGTGCAGCGCGGCCGCCGCCACGCCCGTCATGGCCAGTGGCCTGGTGGCCAGCGCTTCAAGCGCGCCACGCTGCTCGGCCAGCCAGGCCAGCGCTCCGTCGTTCTGCCCGGCCTGGAGTGCCGCCAGGCTTTGGCGCACAACGGTGGCGCAGGTGACACCGTGGGCCTCGAAGCCGGGGGCGTGCTCGGGCGCAGGCCAGATGCTGGCCGAGGTATCGGGAACGGCCGCCAGGTGGTCGCGCCAGCGTACCAGATCGGTGCCGCACGCTTCCCAGGCTTGCATCGCCAGGAGTACTTCACGCGCACCGCCATTGGTGCCCGCGCCCACTGCCAGTGCGGCCGACAGGGTGGCGGCGGCGGTCGATCCAGCGACGCCAGCGCACATGGCTGCATGCACGGAAGCGTCGCGCGGACCTGGATTGGCAAGGGCCACGGCGAGCGTTTCGAGCATGCTTTCCTGGTGCGGGGCCGGCGCTTCGCCTCGCAGCAGCAGAAACAGCATGGCTGCCCAGCCCGCCTTACCCAGCATGCCGCCGTAGACATCGTAACCATGGCAATATGCGGCTCGCGTGGCGAAGGCGTTGTCGGCTTCGGGCTCTTCGTCCCAGATCCGGGTGTGAATGTGATTGGCAGCGTTCATGGTTCAAGCCAGGCAAACATGGGTCAGGCCACCATCGACCACGATTTCCTCGCCAACCACGTAGGCGGCATCGTCGGAGGCCAGGAACAGCGCCACTTTCGCCACTTCGTCGGGCAGGCCGAAGCGCTGGATCGGCGAACGCGCGCGAATGTCGGCGTGGATGGCCTCGACCCGCTCCTTGGGCAGCTTGAGACGCTGGAACGCATTGGTATCGATCGGACCCGGACTGATTGCGTTGACACGGATACCACGCTGGATCAAGGCCAACCCGAGCGACTGCACCAGCGAGCGCAGCGCAGCTTTGCTGGCGCCATACACGCTGAAATTGGGCGTGCCGGTCTGATTGGTGATCGAGGTCGTCACGATCACCGAGGCGCCGGCGGCCATCAGCGGCAGCGCCTTTTGAATGGTGAAAAAGCTGGCCTTGAAATTCACGCCCACAATGGCGTCGAACTGGGCCTCGGTGACCTGTTCGAAAGGAGCGGGGCTCGACAGCCCGGCGTTGAGAAACAAAACATCCAGGCGGCCGAAACGCTCATGTACCTGCGCCAACAAGGAGTCGACCTGCTCGAGATCAGCCGCTTCGCTTTGCAAGACCAGCGCTTGCGGTCCAAGGGCCTGGCGTGCCGCTTCCAAGCCTTGGGCATCGCGGCCGGTAACGATCAGGCGGGCGCCATGTTCCATGAACAGGCGCGCGCTGGCCAATCCGATACCGTTCGAGCCTCCGGTGATGAGGACAACTTTTCCGTCCAGCCGCTTCACAGGCCTTCTCCCAGCACGCGCATGCGCGCATTCATCGGCGGCACTTCTTCGGCGTCAATGCGCACGTCCAGCAGGGTCGGACCCTTGCGCCGGCAGATGGCGTCGATGTCCAGCGCGGCCATGTCGGCCGGGGAATCGATCACGTGGGCCGCGGCGCCCATGGCGCGCGCCATCATCGCAAAGTCGGTGCGCGGCAGTTCGAAACCGATCTGCTCGGCCCCGCCCAGGCGCTGGCCGTGCTTGACCATGCCCAGCGCGCTGTCGTTGAGCACCACGAAAATCACGGTCATTTCCTCGGCCACGGCGGCCGACAGTTCCTGCCCGCTCATGAGCATGCTGCCGTCGCCGGTGATGCACACCACCGGCACGTCCGGATTGGCGGCGGCGGTGCCGACCGCCGCGCCGATGGCCCAGCCCATCGGGGCGAAGTGGGTGGTCAGGCGCAGCCAGCCGCCCGGACTCTGGCGCTGGCCCATGTCGCGCTTGCGCTCGCCGGTGCGGCGCTCGGCCACGCGGCGGTCCTGCGGCTGCAGGTAGTGGGTGGCCCAGGCCACGCTGTTGCCGGCGTCGGCCAGGTAGCGGGTGGTGGGCGGGAACATTTTGGACAGGTCGCGCATCAGGCGCTGCGGCTTGATGGGCGTGGCGTCGCTGGTGAACGCTTCGTGCTCGGCCAGAATGCTTTCCGGCTCCCATCTCGGGCTGCTCTGCAGGCGCGCAATGCGGCGCCGTTCGAAGGCCATCTCGGCGCCGCCGCTGGGGTGCTGGGCGCGCTCGACCAGGCGGTTGAACGTGGCGCTGATCGAACCGCGCATGTGGAACTGGGCCATGGGCGAGCGCGCCAGATGCTCTTCCGATTCGTCAATGTGCACCAGGCGTTCATTGAGCAGGCTGTCGCTCCAGCCGCCGGTATTCCATTCGCCCATGCTGGTGCCGACCGCCAGGATCAGGTCGACCGAGTCGTCGCGCAGGGCCGCTTCGGCCGAGGCGTGCCCGCCAAAGCCGAACACCCCCCGATAGAGCGGATGCTGGGGGCTGACCAGACCTTTGCCGTCCGGGGTGGTGACAAAGGTGGCGCCTTTCATGGCGGCAAATTGCAGGATCGAGTGAATCGATTCGCCGCAGCCGCCGCCGATCAGCAGCATCACGTTGCGGCACTGGGCCAGCATGGCCCGCAAAGTTTCTATGGCATCGTTTTCAACGAGGCAATGCGGGCGCAGCAAAGTGCGCAGATCGTGGCTTGGCGCGACCAGGCCGCTGTCGGCGCGGAAGATGTCCAGCGGGACCGACAGGTGGACCGGGCCGCGCGGCGTGCGGGTCGCATGTTGCAGCGCGGTCACCAGTTTCGCTTCCATCTGCTGCGGGTGCGACACCAGCGAATTGTAGCGGGTGCAGTGGCGGAACATGGCCATGACGTCGATCCCGGTGCAGGTCGACTCTTGCAGGGTATGGCGGCCGAACGAGGGCAGGGCGGGCTGGCCGGTCAGCACCAGCATCGGCACATCGTTGCCGTAGGAGGTGGCCACGGCGGTGATCAGGTTGGTCGCGCCCGGACCGGAGGTGGCCATGCAGACGCCGACCTTGCCGGTTTCCCGGGCGTAGCCGTCGGCCATGAAGGCGGCGCCGGCTTCGTGGCGCGCCACCACGTGGCGCAGCTTGCCGCCGCGGCGGGTATTGCGCGCGATGGCGTTATAGAAGGGCTCGATCGCGCCGCCAGGCACGCCGAAGCAGTAATCGATCCCCATTTGCTCCAGGTACGCAATGGTCAAATCGGCCATGTCCAGGGTCGGAGCCACGGTCGCGGGGGCTTTGAGCAGGGCGGGAGTAGGGGTAGTAAGCTGACGAACAAATTCCGGTGCGGAGATATCGAGCATAACGTTACAAAACCTTGTGGGCTAGAGGCTGCGGGGGCGGGGCAGCGGGGCTGGTGGGGATCGCTCAAAAGAATGCCTTAAGAACAATTGTATTTTCTATACGGAATTATAGCTTAATATTTTGGAATGAGTGACTATTTGATAGATTCACGAGAAAAAAAAGATGCAGTGCAACAAAATAATGTTGCGGAAACAACGAAAGGGGCGGAAAAACGGGCTTGCCGTATGGCAAGCGCGTCCTTCCGCCCCTTTTCGGCGCCGCAAGGTGTCTTGCGGCGCGAGCTGGCGTAACAGCTTGGTTACATTGTATTCGCCGTTACATGTGCGCGGCGATCAGTTTGGCCAGGATGGCCACGCCTTCGCGGATGCGCTCGGGCGGCACCGTGACGAAGGACAGGCGCAAGGTATTGGTGGCCGGATCGTTGGCGTAGAACGATTCGCCCGGCACGAACGCGACCTTGGCGGCGATGGCCTGGTCGAGCAGCTGCATGGCGTTGATCTTCTTGGGCAAGGTCACCCAGATGAACATGCCGCCTTCCGGGCGGGTCCAGCTGACCCCTTGCGGGAAACTGGCTTGCATGGCGTCCAGCATCACCTGGCACTGGTTGGCGTACAGCGAGCGGATCTTTGGAATATGGGTATCCAGGAAGCCATCCTTGACCACCTCGTGCACCACCATCTGGGTCAGGGTGGCGGTGTGCAGGTCGGCCGCCTGCTTGGCCATTTCCAGGCGCCGCACCAGCGGCAGCGGCGCCACCACGTAGCCCAGCCGGATGCCCGGCGTGAGCACTTTGGAGAACGAGCCCATATAAATGACGCCGTCCGGATTCATGTTCAGCATCTTGGGCAGCGGTTCGCCCTTGTAGCTCAGGGCGCCGTAAGGATCGTCCTCGATCAGCGGCAAGCCCAGGCGGGCACAGGTTTCCACCAGTTCCTGGCGCCGTTCGATCGACAGGCTGCGCCCGGTCGGGTTCTGGAAATTGGGCAGCGCGTACAGCATGCGCGCCCCCTTGGCCACGGCCTGGATCGAGCCCGGCACCAGGCCATGGTCGTCGGTCTCGACCGATTTGAATTCGGGACGGTACACCGAGAACGCTTGCAGCGCGCCCAGATAGCTCGGGGTTTCGACCAGCACGCGGCTGCCTTCGTCGATCATGACCTTGCCCAGCAGGTCGAGCGCCTGCTGCGAGCCCGACACCATCAGCACCTGTTCGGGCGCGATGCGGCAGGACGGCGTGGACAGGAAATGCGCGATCCACTCGCGCAGCGGCGGATAGCCATCGGTGGGACCGTATTGCAGGGCCACCTTGCCATTGCTGGCGAGCACCTTGTCGAAGGCCGCTTTCATTTCGTCGACCGGGAAGGTTGCCGGCGACGGCAGGCCGCCGGCGAAGGAAATGATGTCCGGACGCTGCGTCACTTTCAGGATTTCGCGGATGACCGAGCTTTTCAGTTCGTTTGCGCGCTCCGAAAAACGCCACTGGATCGGGTTGATATGTTCTAGTTTCATGCTGGTCTCACGAAGGAAAAGGGGCTGCGCCGGTGCGCCGCCATTATAGAGTACGGGGGAGCGGCGCCAGCCGTTGCTGCTTACGCCACTTCCACAATCATTTCGATCTCCACGCAGGCGCCGCGCGGAATCTGGGCCACGCCGAAGGCCGAGCGTGCATGCTTGCCGGCATCGCCAAACACCTCGCCCAGCAGTTCCGAGCAGCCATTGGTGACCAGGTGATGATCGGTGAAGTCGGGCGTCGAATTGACCAGGCTCATCACCTTGACGATGCGCTTGACCTTGTTCAAATCGCCGCCGCACGCTTCCTGCAGGGTGCCGATCAGGTCGATGGTGGCCGCGCGCGCGGCCAGCTGGCCCTCCTCGACGCTGACATTCTTGCCCAGCTGGCCGGTGATGACGGATCCGTCGGCATGCTTGGGCAGGTGACCGGAGATAAACACCAGATTGCCCGTCTGCACGTACATGACATAGGCGGCCACCGGCGCGGCCGGCGGATTGAGCGTGATGTTGAGCGATGTGAGTTTTTCGTAGACGGACATGATTTCTCGTGTTGGGAAGTGGGAAATGGGCAAAGCAGTATTGTACGTCGGGCCGGGGCTGCTAGTGCGGTGACGCAGGCCTGGGGGCACTGATAAAAATGATGCGTTTGGGCGCCGGGCCAGGCGCAAACCGCAGCGATAGCGAGCTATCGCGAGCATTTGCAACAACGCCTGGTGTGCAAAGGCGCATTTTCATGTGCCCGCAAGCGCGCAGCACTACCTAACGAGCCACGCGCATGCGCCGGCCCACCGCTACCAGGGCAATGACCGCCAGCGCAAAGCCCAGGTTGGCCGCTTCCAGCGGTTCGCCCAGGATCAGCGCGGCCCCGGCCAGGCTGAGGAAAGGCTGCAGCAGCTGGACTTGGCCGACCCGGGCGATGCCGCCCAGCGCCATGCCGCGGTACCAGAACACGAAGCCGATAAACATCGAAAACACCGACACATAGGCAAAGCCCAGCCAGGCGGCCAGCGGGGCGGCCGCCATGCGGTCCAGCGCCGGCCAGCTCAGCCACAGCAGCAGCGGCAGCAGCAGCGGCACCGACAGCACCAATGCCCAGCTGATTACCTGCTGGCCGCCCATGGTCGTGGCCAGCCGTCCGCCCTCGGCATACCCGATCGCCGCCAGCAGTACGGCGGCGAACATCAGCAGGTCGGCCGCGTGAAAGCTGCCGCCGCTTTGACGCAGCGCAAACACCACCACGATGGCCGAGCCGGCCAGCGCCGTGGCCCAGAAGCCGGGCGAAGGGCGCTCCCTGCCGCGCAGGGCCGCGCACACGGCGGTGGCCAGCGGCAAAATGCCCACGAGCACTGCGCCATGCGAGGCCGGCAAGCTGCGCAGGGCGATCGAGGTCAGCCAGGGGAAGCCGATCACGCAGCCGCCCGCTACCAGGGCCAGCGGCAGCAGGGCCGCGCGCGGCGGCAAGGGGCTGCGCGCGAGCGCCAGCCACAGGCCGGCCAGCACGGCGGCCACCAGCGCCCGTCCGAGCGCCACGAAACCGGGGTCGAGCGCGCTCACCGCCAGGCGGGTAAAGGGCAGGGTCAGGCTGAAGATGGCCACGCCAGCCAGTCCGAGAAGGATGCCGCTCGATTCGGCGGACGATTGGCGCGGCGGCGCGAGGGCGCGGGTGGCCGGGGTGGCTGCGGTGGCGGGCATCGGGCGCTTTCAGTGGCGGGTGGGATTCCATCCTAACGCGCGTGGCCAGTACAGTCCCATTACAGTTTATGAAATAGTTGAGGGTACTGTACTGGTGGTGTGGCCAGTACGGCGCGTCGCGGCATCCGCCCGCTAGCCAGCCATTTACATCAGGCCGCCAGCCCGGGCACGGGCGGAGCGGCGCAGGTCCTGGCGATGAAGTCACCCTGTTCCGGCATGCGCGTCACCGTGGCATTGATCATGTCGCGCAGCCCGGCGAAATGGCCGTGCAGTTCGCGCAGATCGATCGCATCGATCGCCGGGTCGTAGCCTTTGGGCTGCATTCCCAATCCCATCAGCATGGCCACGAACGACGGCTCCTGGAAGCCGTCCGGATCGGTAATGGCGGTCTCCCCGCGTGCGCCGAACAGCTCGAGCTGCTGGCGCAGGGCGTCCGGGATGTCCATGTTGGCGCAGTAGCGCCAGAACTGCGAATCGTCGCGTCGCGTCACCTTGTAATGCAGGATGATGAAGTCGCGTACCGATTCGTAGCGCTTGGCAAGGTGCTGGTTAAACCTGAGCGCGAGCGCGGGATCGAAGCTACGGTCGGGAAAGTTCTCGATCAGTTTGACGACCGCCTCCTCGATCAAGGCGATACTGGTCGATTCGAGCGGCTCGACGAACCCGGCCGACAGCCCGATCGCCACCACGTTCTTGTCCCATGACTTGCGCCGCCGTCCGGTGACAAAACGCAGCTGGCGCGGCTCGTCCAGGGCGGGTCCGTCCAGGCCGTCGAGCAGGGTCTGGCGCGCCGCCTCGTCGTCCATGAAATGACTGCTGTAGACGTGGCCATTGCCGGTGCGGTGCTGCAGCGGGATGCGCCACATCCACCCGGCCGGCTTGGCCGTCGAGGTCGTGTAGGGCGTCAACTTGCCCGTCTTCGCGCACGGCACCGCGAGCGCGCTATCGCACGGCAGGTAATGGCTCCAGTCCTCATAACCGGCCTTCAAAGCGCCCTCGATCAACAGGCCGCGGAAGCCCGAGCAGTCGATGAACAAATCGCCGTCGATGCGGCGCCCGTCGCCCAGCATCAGCGCCGTGACGAAACCGCTCTCGGGATGCTGCTCGACATTGACGATCGTGCCTGGCACGCGTTGGACGCCACGCGCGATGGCGAAGTCGCGCAGGTAGGCGGCGTACAGGCCGGCGTCGAAGTGATAGCCGTAGCTGAAGGCGCGTTCGGCCATGTTCCCGTCCTGCCGCGGCTCGGTGAATTTGCATTGGCGCGCCATGACCGCGGCCATCGCCCAGTTTTCCATCGCGGGCATGTTGTTGAAACTTTGCGCCAGGCGCATCCAGTACAAATGCGGTGAGCGGCCATCGATGGGCGGACCGTAATCGCAGAAACCGTGGAAGAACCGGTTGCCGCGCTGCCCCCAGTCCTTGAACTCGATACCGAGCTTGAAGCTGGCCTGGGTCTTCTTCACGAAGTCAACCGGATCGAGCCCGAGCATGCCGTTATAGGCGCGGATGGTCGGTAGCGTGGCTTCACCGACGCCGATGGTGCCGATGTCGGGCGACTCGACCAGCACGATGCCGCAATGCCGCCCGAGCTTCAACGCCAGTGGCGCGGCCGCCATCCAGCCGGCGGTGCCGCCGCCGACGATGACGATCTTGCGAATGCGATTCGCATGCATGATGCCTCCTCTTATAAGTACTCGTTCGCAATCGTGTGGTGACGCACGCCGCCTGTCCAATCCAGGCGCGGCACGAAGAAAAGCCAACCCCGGCAGGTCGGCTTGTCTATTGCGCCGCATCGATCGCGGCGCCGTTCACTCGGGCGAGGCTTGCGCCTGCTTAGAACGAATATTGCGCCTGGATGACGTAGCGCGGACCGCTCATGAAGAGCTGGCGGGTGAACATGCCTGCGTGTTGCTCCATGACCTGACGCGTTTTGGCGTTGTTCAGATTCTGCGCTTCCAGACCGACGCGCAACTTCGACGTGAAGTCGTAGAAGATCGAACCATCGAGTTGGCCGTACGCATCTTGCCACAGGGGCAGACCAAATGCCTGGTCGTTGACGGTGGTCGGCACCAGGTAGGAGGGCGAAGCGGGATTGGTGTTCAGACCGTTGTTTCCGCGGCTACCCCAGGTGTTGACGGCAACCAGGTAACGCGAGCGCCAGTTGTACGCCAGCCGGGTCGACAGACCGTGCCTTTCGTACATGACCGCGAAGTTGATCGTGTTCTTCGACAAGCCCTGCAGCGGCGTTTTGCCGAACGGACGTGCGTCGGTATCGCAGCCGTTGAGCGACAGGTTGAAGTTCGACGCCGCATCGTTACCCGAACACCATGGCTCGAACACCGGGTTTTTCAGGGTGCGCTCGCTGGACACGTAGGTCCAGCTTGCCTGCGTACCGATACCCTTGAGCCACTCAGGAACGAAATCATAGTACTGCTGGTGCGCGATTTCGAAGCCGCGGGCAAAGCCCTTGGCGCCGTTGGTCGGCCCGGTGATGACGAAGGTCTGTGGTTTGCCACTCGTGTCGTTGACCGTTTTGGCGTAGCTCTGGGTGAGGATGATGTCCTTGATGTCCTTGTTGAACGCCGAGAACGTCAGCGAACCGGCAGGGGCGAAATACCATTCCGCGGTCAGGTCGATGTTGGTGGAGGTGGTCGGCTTGAGCATGGGGTTGCCATCGCTGTTGCCGGTCAGGCTGGTGCCATTGAACTGCACGCTCGTGGTCGTGCCGGAGGCATCCTTGGTCGTCGTCTGCAGGTTGGTCGCGTTCAGCGTGGCCTGGGCCTGGAGCTGGTTGAAGTCAGGACGCGCCATCGCCTTCGCCAGGGCGAAGCGGAACTGCAGCTTGTCGTTGTACTTCATGCGCAGGTTCAGGCTCGGCAACCAGTTGTGGTAGGAGTTGGTGAAGGACAGGGGGTCGGCGAAGGCCGCGATGTTGATCAGCTTTTCCTGGCCGCTCACGGCCGCGCCGGCCGGCACTTCGGTCGCCGGCGGCGGCGTGAACGACACGTAGCCGTCGGCGGTGCCCCTGGTCGACACATAGCGCAAGCCGACGTTACCGTCGATCGGGTACTTCAGGTCGTCGAAACCGAAGCGCAGCTGGGCGTAGGCCGCGCGGGTTTTCTCGGTCTGCGCGTTGCGTGCCGCAGGCGTGTCGAAGGTCGCGGGAACCCATGTGTCGCAGGTGCCCCAGCCTTGGGCGGCCTTCTGCTCGTTGCACAGGACATCGTGGTACGCGTGGATCTTGCTCCACTCATCCGGGAAGCCGCGTACCGTCGCCTCGCTTGCAAACAGCATCGGTGGGACGTCGACCTTACCGTCGAAGAAGTTTGGAATCTGATACAGCGATGAGCCGTTGGAGAAACGCGGATCGCCCAGGCGGGCAACGTGCGGGATCTGCCAGCCCTCCATCCATGGGAAGGTAATGGCCGACCAGTTGTAGAACTTCTGGGCACGGTGGTTCTCGCCTTCGCGGTCGGCCATGCGCACGCCGAAACGGATATCGCGCAGCACCGGATTGTCGAAGTCGAACTTCACGTCGGATTTCCAGGCCTTCTGCTTGGCGGTGGCCTGGTCGAGCGCCTCCTGGGTGTACGCCCAGTAGTAATTGTTCGGGTCGGCCATGTATGCCGCCGACCCCAGGCCGATCCTCGGGATCTCGCCCGTCATGTCAACCGTCTGGTTCGGCAGAATGAAGCCGGTCGACACGTCGGCGTCGAAACCTTTGGTGGTGGAACGCACTGTCTGGAAGTCATTGGTCCAGGTCAGATTGGGGGCCACGCGCCACTGCACGTTCAGCGAAATGTCGCGCGTGCCGGACTCGCGCGAGTTGATACGCTGCGAACTGTTGAACGGCGAACCGCCATAGGTCGGGTTCGAGATCGTTCCATTCTGGAACGCGCCATTGCTGTCGAAGGTGGCATCGGCACCGGCCACCTGCTGATACCATTTGTCCTCGGAGGAGGTCACCACGTGCTCGCTCAGATCCTCCTTGTATTTCGTCTTGAAATACGTCAGGCCGGCCGTGAGCTGGCGGTTCGGACGCCACTGCAATGCGGCGTAGTCGCCGTGGCGGGTGCGTTCGAAGTCCTGCGAACGGTAGCCTACGCCCAGCGGAATCCATTTGGTCTTCGAAGCGTCGTACTTGGCCGGGTCCTGGGAATTGACATGCGGGAAATACGGATCGACGCCAACCGCGTCCGTGCGGGTCGGACTGGACGAAGAGGCCAGGTCGATCAGCGCGCCGAATTGACCCAGCGGCGTGTCCCAGCGGTTCGACAACAGGACGGTACCGGTCGGGGCTTTCTTCCTGTTGAGCGTGGAGTAGGCTTCCGAGATGCCCATCGCGCCCTTGAAGCCTTTGAAGTCGAACGGCATTGCGGTGCGCAGATTCACGAGGCCGGCGACGGCGCCTTCGATCTGTTCGGCGGAAGGATTCTTGTAGACGTCGACGCCGGCCATCAGTTCCGGCGCCACGTCGGTGAAGCCGAGCGAGCGGCCGCCACCGGCCGAGAACGCGTCACGGCCATTGACTTCGGAACGCACGTAGGTCAGGCCGCGCACCGACACGCCGGAACCTTCGACGGCCTGGCGGTTGGGATCGCCAGGCATGTTGCGGTCCATCGTGACGCCGGCGATACGCTGCAGCACCTCGGTGACCGAGCGGTCGGGCAGTTTGCCGATATCTTCGGCGACGATGGAGTCGACCACCTCGTCGGAGTCTTGTTTCAGCTTTTGTGCCGATTGCAGTGCTGCACGCTGGCCGCTGACCACCACCACCGTCCCCCCGGTGTTGCCGGCATCCTGGGCCAGGGCTGGATTGCCGGCCATGAAGGCGATCTGCGCGACGCCCAGGGCGATCGCCGTTTTTTTGAAGGTTTTCAATGCTGTCTCCAATTGATTATATTTTTATAACGGTGTTATAACATCACCCGATGTGCGTCGGAACACGCGGCTAACACGGGATGATCAACGCTACCATTTTTTGCTCGTCTTTACCGCACATCTGTGTAAGTTTCGGCATGGATACAACACTTTTTTGTGGCCATTCAGACGAGTCGGCCCGCAGAAAGTCGGCAATGGAAACGTTTGCATGTCGCGAAATTGCGACTTCTCGCAGTATTTTGATTGTTCGTCGATAAGCCAAAAAATTTCAGGTGGAGTAGGTAGCGCTACCATAAATCGCTAAACTATAACAATATCAGCAGCACTTTGTACGCAACTTCGCGTATGTCCCTTAAATTCGGTATTGTTGTACGCGCCATCGCGGAACTCGTCAGGGAGGGCTGCGCGCGCTACTTCCCACGGCGGAAACAGTACAGTCCCTGTACAATTTGATTCCCCCCCAGGGCAGGAGTCACGCATGACCGAACCAGCAAGCATCGCCAGCGCCGCGCGCGCCCCGGCGCCTCCCATGGCCATGCTCTCGCGCGGTTCGGGCGAGTCGCTGATCGACCAGATCGTGCGCTCGGTGGCAGCGCGCATCGACGACAAGCTGCTGCGCAGCGGGGCGCGCATGCCCTCGATCCGCCAGTTCGCCGCCAGCCACGGCGTCTCCGCCTTCACCGTCGTGGCCAGTTTCGACAGGCTGGTGGCGATGGGTTACCTGGAATCGCGCCGCGGCGCCGGCTTTTTCGTGCGCGAGCGCTCGCCGCTGAACGCCGGCGAACGCTCGGCCGCGGCCGCGCAGGACGATGCGGCGCTGGAAACCAAGCCGCTCGACGTGGTTTGGCTGATCCGCAATATGTTCCGCCAGGTGCCGCTGCAACGCGTACCCGGCTCCGGCGTGCTGCCGCCCGAGTGGCTCGACGCGCCGATGATCGCCAACGCCCTGCGCAGCATCGGCCGGCAGCACTCGCGCGCGCTGGTGAACTATGGCGCCCCGCAAGGCTTCCTGCCGCTGCGCCAGCAGCTCGGCCTCAAGCTGGCCGAGCTGGAAATCGAGGCCGCGCCCGAACAGATCGTCACCACCGTCGGCGTGACCCAGGCGCTCGACCTGGTGGCGCGCGAATTCACCCGCCCCGGCGACACCGTCTTCGTCGACGACCCGGCCTGGTTCCTGATGTTCGGCTCGTTTGCCGCGCTGGGCCTGAAAGTGGTCGGCATCGCCCGCCTGGCCGACGGCCCGGATATCGGCCAGCTGGCCGAACTGGCCGCGCTGCACCGGCCCAAGCTCTACATCATCAATTCGGTGCTGCACAATCCCAGCTCGACCTCGCTGTCGGCCGCCAAGGCCTTCCAGATCCTGCGTATTGCCGAGCAAAACGGTTTTGCGGTGGTCGAGGACGACATTTACTGCGACCTGCATCCCGGCAGCGCGGTGCAGCCGGCCACCCGCCTGGCCCCGCTCGACCAGCTGCGCCGGGTGATATATCTAGGCGGCTTTTCGAAATCGCTGTCGGCCAATCTGCGGGTCGGCTTCATCGCCGCGTCGCCCGAGTGGGCGCAGCGCCTGTGCGACCGCAAAATGCTGTCCACCCTGACCACCGGTGAAATCGGCGAGCGGGTGGTCTACAAGGTCTTGTCCGAAGGGCTATACCGCAAGCACATCGACCGCATCCGCGCGCGCCTGGACGCCGAGCGCGCCAAGGCCGTGCGCCAGATGGAGCGGGTCGGCCTGCGCGTGGACCTGGCGCCGCCGGCCGGCATCTTCATCTGGGCCGACGCCGGCATGGACACCAATCTGCTGACCGAACGCGCCATGGCCGAGAATCTGCTGCTGGCTCCCGGCAGCCTGTTTTCGCCCTCTCAGCTGCCTTCCACGCGCATGCGCCTGAACGTGGCCCAGGTGCAAGAGACCGGCGTGTGGGACTTCCTCGAACGCGAGCTGGGCAAAGGTTGATGGCCTCTTGAAAAAGCGCGCAGGCACACCATATTGGCCCAATCCGTTCAACCCGTTCCACGCGAGGACTTAAAAATGGCTGTTGCCGAAAAAGAAACCCTTGGTTTTCAAGCCGAAGTAAAGCAGTTGCTTCAACTGATGATTCACTCCCTGTACTCGAACAAGGAGATTTTCCTGCGCGAGCTGATTTCGAACGCGTCCGACGCCGCCGACAAGCTGCGTTTCGAAGCGATCAACAACGATTCCCTGTACGGCAACGACCATGAGCTGAAGATCACGGTGCGCTTCGACAAGGACGCCAAGACCATCACGATTTCCGACAACGGCATCGGCATGAGCCGCGACGAAGTGGTCTCGCACCTGGGCACCATCGCCAAGTCGGGCACCAAGGAATTCTTCGGCAAGCTCTCGGGCGACCAGCAGGCCGACGCCGCGCTGATCGGCCAGTTCGGCGTGGGCTTTTACTCCGGCTTCATCGTGGCCGACCGCATCACCGTGGAAACCCGCCGCGCCGGCGTGGACGCCCAGCATGGCGTGCGCTGGGAATCGGGCGGCGAGGGCGACTACAGCGTCGAGACCATCGACAAGGCGGCGCGCGGCACCGACGTGATCCTGCACCTGCGCGAAGGCGAGGACGAACTGCTGTCGGGCTGGAAGCTCAAATCGATCATCCGCAAATATTCGGACCACATCCAGCTGCCGATCCAGATGCAGAAGGACGAGTGGGATGCGGAAAAGAAGGAAACCGTGCTCAAGGACGAGTGGGAAACCGTCAACCAGGCCAGTGCGCTGTGGGCCCGCAACAAGAGCGACATCACGCCCGAGCAGTACGACGAATTCTACAAGCACGTCTCGCACGACTTCCAGCCGCCGCTGACCTTCACCCACAACCGCGTTGAAGGCCGCAGCGAATACACCCAGCTGCTGTACGTGCCGAGCCACGCCCCGTTCGACCTGTGGGACCGCAACAAGCGCGGCGGCATCAAGCTGTACGTCAAGCGCGTCTTCATCATGGACGACGCCGAGCAGCTGATGCCGGCTTACCTGCGCTTCATCAAAGGCGTGATCGACTCGAACGACCTGCCGCTGAACGTGTCGCGCGAGATTTTGCAGGAGTCGCGCGACGTGCGCGTGATCCGCGAAGGCTCCACCAAGCGGGTGCTGGGCATGCTGGAAGAGCTGGCCAACGCCGACGAGCAGGAAAAGAAAGACAAGTACAGCACCTTCTGGAAGGATTTCGGCCAGGTGCTCAAGGAAGGGATCGGCGAGGATACGGCCAACAAGGACCGCATCGCCAAGCTGGTACGCTTTGCCTCGACCCACAATGACGGCGACGAGCAGACCGTCTCGCTGGAAGCGTATGTGGGCCGCATGAAGGAAGGCCAGGAAAAGATTTACTACGTCACGGCCGACAACTTCAAGGCCGCCAGCAACAGTCCGCATCTGGAGATTTTCCGCAAGAAGGGCGTGGAAGTGCTGCTGCTGACCGACCGTGTGGACGAGTGGATGCTGTCCTTCCTGACCGAGTTCGATGGCAAGGAACTGGTGTCGGTGGCCAAGGGCGGCCTGGACCTGGGCAAGCTGGAAGACGAGGCCGAGAAGAAGGAGCACGAGGAAACCGAAACCTCGTACAAGGAGCTGGTCGAGCGCATGAAGGGCGCGCTGGGCGACAAGGCCAAGGACGTGCGCGTCACCTTCCGTCTGACCGGTTCGCCGGCCTGTCTGGTCGCCGATGAGCACGAGCTGTCGGGAAATCTGCTGCGCATGCTCAAGGCGGCGGGCCAGAATGCGCCGGAGTCCAAGCCGATTCTCGAAATCAATCCGAACCATCCGCTGGTGACGCGTTTGAAGTATGAAAACGCCGAGAGCAGCCAGTTCGCCGACTGGTCGCACATCCTGTTCGATCAGGCGCTGCTGGCCGAAGGCGGTGCGCTGGCCGACCCGGCAGCCTTCGTCAAGCGCATGAACGACATGCTGCTGGCGGGCGCCAAGTAAGGTATATAAGCCTTCGATGCCGTCCCCCGCGTTCGCCGGGGACGGCGTTGTTTACGGTGCCGACACCTCGGCACAGAAGTCGAGCACCAGCTTTTCCCCTTCCGGCCACACCCCGTAGCCACTGGCGCCGTTGATATGCCCGGCCGCGCCGATCTCCACCAGCCGGCTGCCCCACGCTTGTGCAAACGCGCGCGCCCGCTCCAGCGACACATACTCGTCATTCGAACTGGCCACCACGATGCTGGGAAACGGCAAACGCTCCATCGGCATCGGCGCAAATCCCCGGGCCTCCTTCGGATAGCCGGGCGCCTCGACATCGCTGGGCGCGACCAGCAGCGCCCCGGCCACCTTCAGCATCGAGCCCGACTGCGCCCAGTGCCCCACCAGCGCGCACGCCAGGCTGTGCGCGACCAGCAATGGCGGCCCTTCGCGCAGCGCGATGGCCGCATCGAGCTCGGCCACCCATTCTTCGCGCCTCGGGTTGGTCCAGTCGCGATGTGTCACGCGCGTCCAGTTGGGGTGTTTGCGCTCCCACAAGGTTTGCCAGTGCTGCGCGCCCGAATCCCACAGGCCGGGCAGGGTGAGTACGTCACAGTCCATCATGCCTCCACGGTGTCGCGGTTGATGCTTCGTATTCTACGGTGAAAGCCTGCGGCAGCCGCTCAATTGCGTATGGAAACACGGCAGTAGCGTGGCCCTATCGGCTTGCTGTCGCGATTGGAAAAAATGTCGGCAGCTTCAAAAACGCGCACTAGAGTGTAGCTGTACTTTTTGTTAACCGTGACAAAGCATTACGCCTTGTCCATGGAACGCGCGTCTCATTGAGCGTTCACAACAATAGGGATTCCACATGAAAAAGCACGGAAAGACACAACAGCGTGTGTCGATGGATGACTGCGGCTGCGAAACAGCCAACGGGAACGGCGCCGCCACCTTGACGATGCCAAACGACGCCTCGCAGGGCCCGGAGGCGGCGGACGAGCGCGGCATGCCCGGCGTGATGAAAGGCCCCCTCGACGCGATGGCACCGCGCCCCGCGATGCAGGCGCGCGCCGATGCGCCTGAGCATGCCATGCCCGGCGGCGGCATGGGCGGCGGCGGCGGGATGGACCAGGGCGGCGGCAGCGGCGGACGCGGCGACGGCGGGCTGCCGCGGGTGCGCAAGTGCGCCACCATGGACGTGCACCGGCGCCTGCTGTCGAGCGTGCCTGACTATGCGGCGCGCCGCGCCGAGATCGAAAACCACACCCGCCTGTACGAAACCGGCGAAGCCAGCGCGCAGCGCAGCGGCGTCACGCGCATCCCGGTGGTGGTCCACGTGGTGTACAACACGGCCGCGCAGAATATTTCGGATGCGCAAATCGCCAGCCAGATCGAGGTGCTCAACCGTGATTTCCGGCGCACCAATCCCGACGTCGGCTCCGCTCCCGCCCCCTTCCTGCCGCTGGCGGCCGACGCCCGCATCGAGTTCGCGCTGGCCACCAGCGGACCCGACGGCGCACCCACGAGCGGCATCGAGCGGCGCCAGAGCACCGTGGCGTCGTTTTCGGACAACGACGCCGTCAAGAGCGCGGCGCGCGGTGGCATGAACGCCTGGCCATCCGGGCAGTACCTCAATATCTGGGTATGCCCCCTGGGCGATGGCCTGCTCGGCTATGCCCAGTTCCCCGGCGGCCCGGCCGCGACCGACGGCGTGGTGATCCTGGATTCGGCCTTCGGCACCAGCGGCACCGCGGCCGCACCGTTCAACCTCGGGCGCACCGCCACCCACGAAATCGGCCACTGGCTCAACCTGAACCACATCTGGGGCGACGACGGCAGCGGCTGCAGCGGCACCGACAACGTGGGCGACACGCCCAACCAGGGCGGCGCCAATACCGGCACGCCGATTTTCCCGCGCCTGTCGTGCAACAATGGACCGGACGGCGACATGTTCATGAACTACATGGACTACGTCGACGACCGTGCGATGGTGATGTTCTCGGCCGGGCAGGTCGCGCGCATGCAGGCTTGCCTGGATGGGCCGCGCAGCACCATCGGCATCGGCGCGGCGGCGGCGGTCAAACCGAGTTCCTCGCCAATGGTATCGTGGGGGCCGAACCGCCTCGACCTGTTCGTGCTCGGCACCGACCGCGGCCTGTACCACAAGTGGTGGAACGGCAGCGCCTGGGGACCGTCGGCGAGCGGCTATGAGGGCCTGGGTGGCGTGTGCACCAGTGTGCCGCAGGCGGTATCGTGGGGCGCCAGCCGCCTCGACGTCTTCGTCACCGGCACCGACAGCGCGCTGTATCACAAGTGGTGGAACGGCAGCGCGTGGGCGCCGTCGGCCGGCGGCTACGAAAACCTGGGCGGGATCTGCCTGGGCGAGCCGCGCATCGTGTCATGGGGAGCCAACCGGCTCGACGTATTCGTGCTGGGCACCAACCGCGCGCTGTATCACAAGGCCTGGAACGGCTCGTCCTGGAGTCCTTCGGCGACGGGCTATGAAAATCTGGGCGGCGTGTGTGTCGGCCAGCCGGAAATCGTATCGTGGGGTGCGGACCGGCTCGACATCTTCGTCGTCGGCACCGATCGCGCGCTGTATCACAAGGCCTGGACCGGGTCCGCGTGGTGGCCCTCGGCGACCGGCTACGAGCGCCTGGGCGGGGTGTGCATGTCGGCGCCGCGCGCGGTGGCGTGGGGACCGGAGCGGCTCGACGTGTTCGTCACCGGCACCGATGGCGCGCTCTATCACAAGTGGTGGAACGGATCGGCATGGGGGCCGTCGGCCGATGGTTTCGAGCGCCTGGGCGGCGTGTGTGTCGAGCAGGCCGAAGTGGTGTCGTGGGGGCCGGACCGGCTCGACCTGTTCGTCATCGGCACCGACAGCGTGCTGTATCACAAGTGGTGGAACGGCGCGGCGTGGGGACCGTCCCTGACCGGCTACGAGCCGCTGGGCGGAATCTGCACGTCGCAGGCGCGCGCGCTGGCCTGGGGACCGAACCGGCTCGACATCTTCGTCACCGGGACCGACAGCGCGCTGTATCACAAGGCCTGGACCGGCGCGGCGTGGGCGCCCTCGGTCAGCGGCTACGACAACCTGGGCGGGGTGATTTCCGCGCTGCGCGTGGCCGAGCCGGAAGCGCCGCCACCCAAGCCGGAAGGCCTGCCGCAGTTCATGATGCCGACGCTGCTCGACATCACGGCGCCGGCCACGGGATTGCATTCATGATGCCGAACGCATCGTTGCAGGGCACCTGGGTTCATTCGTACGAAGAGGACCAGGGCGATCTTCAGGTGTACCGCCCGGGCGGACAGTTTGCTTTTCCGCCCGGGCGGCGTGCGCGCGAGACGCTGGAGTTCGGCGAAGGCGGCCGTGCGGGGGCGGGCATGCCCGGGCCGGACGACCGCCTCCAGCGTTCGCCCATGACGCCGCTGGGGATGAACCGCTACCGGATGGCGAGCGGACAGGAACTGGAAATAATGGAGCAGGGGCCTGACGTGCTGAAGGTACGCATTCCCGCGTAATCGTCGTCCTCGCGCAGCGCGCGCCCCATGCCACGCATCTCGGCATGGGGCGCGCGCCTGCGCGAGGACGGCTACAGCGACGTACGCAAGGCAAACAGCTCGGGAAACAGCACCACGTCGAGCATTTTGCGCAGATAGCTCACGCCCGCCGTTCCGCCGGTTCCCGTTTTGAATCCTATGATCCGTTCGACCGTGCTGACATGCCGGAAGCGCCAGAAGCGGAACGCTGTCTCCAGGTCGACCAGCTTTTCGGCCAGCTCATACAAGGCCCAGTGGTGCTCGGGGGCGCGGTACACATCCAGCCACGCAGCGGCGACCGAATCGTCATGGCGGGTAGGCTGGGTCCAGTCGGCCTCGAGCCGCCCGGGCGCGATCGCGAAAGCGCTGCGCGCCAGCAGCAGCACCGCTTCGTCGTACACGGACGGCGCTTTCAGTTCGCGCTCGAGCAGGGCGTGCACGTCGGGGGCGTGCGCGTGGACCGCCAGCAGGGCCGCGTTCTTGTTCCCCAGGATGAATTCCAGCTCGCGGTACTGGTAGGACTGGAACCCCGACGACGCACCCAGATGGGGCCGGATGGCGGAATACTCGGGCGGCGTCATGGTCGCCAGCACATCCCAGGCATGTACCAGCTGGTCCATGATGCGCGCCACCCGCGCCAGCATCTTGAACGCCGGCGGCAGGTCGCCGGCGCGAATGTGCCGGCGTACCGCGTGCAGCTCGTGCAGCATCAGCTTGAGCCACAGTTCGCTGGTCTGGTGCTGCACGATGAACAGCATCTCGTTGTGGTTGGGCGAGCGCGGGTGCTGGGCCGACAGAATCTGCTCCAGGCCGAGATAGTCGCCATAGCTCATCGAATCGCGCAAATCCATCTGCGCCCCGTGCCAGCTCTGTTCCTTATCGCTCATGGCGCCTCCTCAAGTGACCGCGCCGCGGCGCGCGTCCAGGTCATAGGCGCGGTCGTCGAGAATCCGGCGCAGGCTCTCCACCGCGTCCCACACATCGACGAACCGTGTATATAAAGGTGCGAAGCCGAAGCGCATGATGTGCGGCTCGCGGTAGTCGCCGATCACGCCGCGCGCGATCAGGGCCTGCATCAGCGCGAAGCCGTGCGGGTGGGTGACGCTGACCTGGCTGCCGCGGCGGGCATGCTCGCGCGGGGTGACCAGGGTGAGCCGATGCTGAGCGCAACGCCGCTCGAGCAGGTCGATGAACAGGTCGGTCAGCGCCAGCGACTTGGCCCTCAGGGCGGCCATGCCGGTTCGCTCGAACACCGCCAGGCCGCACTCGATGAGCGCCAGCGAGACGATCGGCTGGGTGCCGGTGAGGGCGCGTGCGATCCCCGCTGCGGGCACGTAGTCGGGCGCCATGGCGAACGGCGTGGCGTGGCTCCACCATCCGGGCAGCGGCTGGTAAAAGCGCTCCTGATGCCGGCGCGGCACCCAGATGAAGGCGGGCGCGCCGGGGCCGCCGTTCAGATACTTGTAGGTACAGCCCACCGCCAGGTCGGCGCCGTCGCGGTGCAGATCGAGTTCGACCGCGCCGGCCGAGTGGGCCAGGTCCCACACCACCAGCGCGCCCTGGGCGTGGGCACGCTCGCTGAGCGCGGCCATGTCGTGCAGGTAGCCGGTGCGATAGTTGACGTGGGTGAGCATCAGCACCGCGCAGTGTTCATCGAGCGCCGCTGGCAGCTCCCCGTCCGAATCGACCAGCCGCACGCTGTAGCCCTGCGCCAGCCATGCGGCCGTGGCTTGGGCCATGTAAATATCGGTGGGGAAGTTGGCGCGTTCGGTGACGATCACGCGCCGCTGCGGATCGGCCGCCTGCATGCGCAGCGCGCCGGCCAGGGCCTTGAACAGATTGACCGAGGTGCTGTCGGTGACGGCTACTTCGCCGTCGTGTGCGCCCAGCAGCGGGGCCAGGCGGTTGCCGAGGCGTTGCGGCAGGTCGAACCAGCCGGCCTCGTTCCAGCTGCGGATCAAGCCCTGTCCCCACTCGTCCATGAGCAGTTCGTGGGCGCGGGCGAGGGCGGCCTTGGGCCGCGGGCCGAGCGAGTTGCCGTCCAGGTAGATCACGCCGTCGGGCATCTCGAATTGGTCGCGCAACGGGGCGAGATCGTCGCGCTCGTCGCGGTCCAGGCAGTCGTTACGGGTCATATCGCCACCTTGATTTGGTTGAAGCTTAAAATGATTTGGCTTGAAGTGGCCAGTTTAACAAGGAAAACGGGACGATTTGGCGCTAAATATTGTCGATATTGCATCAATAACCGGTGTTTTTGCTCTTTTTTCGATTTTTTCAAAAATTTTTTAAAAAAACCCTCAAGTTCGGACCAAGCGTGACGTAACCGGTTCAGACAAGGGGCTTCAGGTTGTTTTTTCGAGAATATCGAAAAATATTTTCAAACAACCCTAAAGTTCCACAAAAGTTTGACGTAACCGGGTTAAGACGACAGAAATTTCTCGTTCAAAAACGCGGTTCTTACACACAGTTACATCTCATCCGTCCCCGGGTTTTCATAGGGGCGCGACCATGATTCGGCAGGGTTCGTCAGACGAACTCCTACGGGTCGACTTCGTCGTTCTCCGTCCCAAAATACAGTGCCCCGCCTATTTCTGTTTTGTTTCCGCACGGTCACAATCTATCTCACTGGCAATACAAACCGCCAGATT
>CAMLIL010000011.1 GCA_946480015.1 uncultured Oxalobacteraceae bacterium
AACGAGCGCCACTACGGCGCCCTGCAGGGCCTGGACAAGGGCGAGACCGCCGCCAGGTACGGCGACGCCCAGGTGCTGGTATGGCGCCGCAGCTACGACACCCCGCCGCCGGCCCTGGAAGCGGGCGACGCGCGCACCTCCTTCAACGATCCGCGTTACGCCAACGTGCCGAAGGAACAGATTCCGCTGACCGAATGCCTGAAAGACACCGTGGCGCGCGTCATGCCGGCCTGGGACGAGGAAATCGCCCCGGCCATTCGCGCGGGCAAGAAAATCCTGATCTCGGCCCATGGCAACAGCCTGCGCGCCGTCATCAAGATGCTCGACAACATCAGCGACGAGGACATCGTCGGCCTGAACATTCCCAATGGCCAGCCGCTGGTGTACGAGCTCGACGCCGACCTCAAGCCGATCCGCCACTACTATCTGGGCGACCAGGAAGCCATCGCCGCCGCCGTCGCGGCCGTGGCCAATCAAGGGAAGGCCAAGTAAGTTTTGCTGAGTAATGTGAAGCAGTTAGCGCGCCGCGCGGTGCTGTGCACCGTGCTGGCCGCCATGGCGAGCGGCGCGCCGGCCGCGCCGCGCCAGACCGAGCGCAGCAAGCAGAAAGCTGCCGCCGAGGTGACGCGCGCCGGTATCCAGCAAAAGCTGGCGGCCTTGAAGCGCGACATCAACCGCACCGAAAACCAGAAGGACGACGCGGCCGACACGCTGGCCGAATCGGAAGAGGCGATTTCCAACGCCAACCGCGCCCTGCGCGACCTGGGCGAAGAACAGAAAGAGACCAACGTCAAGCTGGCCGAACTGGGCACCGCCCAGGAGCGCCTGGCCAAGACCATCGACAAGCAGAAACAGCAGCTGACCAAGCTGCTGCGCCAGCACTATGTGGCCGGCAACGAAGACCGCCTCAAGCTGCTTCTGTCCGGCGACAATCCCAACCGCATCAACCGCGACCTGCAAATGATGGCCTATGTGTCGCAGGCCCAGGCGCGCCTGTTGAACGCGCTGCGCGCCAACCTGGCCCAGGTCGAAGCCAACCAGGAAGCGGCCCAGAATGCCAAGGACGAGCTGGAAGAAATTGCCGCCGAACAGCGCGACCAGAAAGCCGTGCTGGAGAAGGAAAAGGCGCGCCGCGCCGCCTTGCTCGGCACCCTGTCGGCGCGCCTGGCCGCGCAGCGCAAGCAGGCCGGCACCCTGGAGCGCGACGAACAGCGCCTGACCGGGCTGGTGGACCAGCTGTCGCGCCTGATCAAGCAGCAGGCTGAAGCGGCGGCGGCCGAGAAACGCCGGCTCGAAGCGCGCGCCGCCGCCAAAGCCAAGGCCGCAGCCGAAGCGCGCGCGCTGGCCCAGGCCAGGGCGGCGCGCGACAAAGCCGAGCGCGAACGGCTGGCGCGCGAAGCGGCCAGGCCGGGCGCCAGGCCGCTGCCGCCCAAGCCGGTTCGCGAGGAGCCGAAGGTGGCCGAGAACCCGGCCCCTGCCGAGAACGACCCGGACGCCGCCAAACCGGGCGACGTGGCGCTGGCGCCGGCCCCGCTGGACGGCGCCTTTGCCAGCCTGCGCGGCAAGCTGCGCGCCCCGGTGAGCGGCAAGGTGCTGGCCAGGTTCGGCGCCAAGCGCGGCGGCGGGCCGAGCTGGAAGGGCATGTTCATCAAGGCCGACGAAGGCAGCGACGTGCGCGCCGTGGCCGCCGGCCGGGTGGTGTTTTCCAGCTGGATGCGCGGGTTCGGCAACCTCATCATCATCGACCACGGCAGCGAGTACCTGTCCATCTACGGCAACAACCAGTCGCTGCTCAAGCGCGTGGGCGATGCCGTCAAGGGCGGCGAGGCCATCGCCAGCGCCGGCAACACCGGCGGCAACGAGGAATCGGGGCTATACTTCGAGCTCAGGCACCGCGGCGCGGCCTTCGACCCGGCCGGCTGGGTCAGTTTCTAACGGATGGTGGTATGGCAATCAAAGTCAAGAGTATCGGCCTGGTCGGCATGGGCATGGTGGCCGGCGTGGCCCTGTCGCTGCAGTTTTCCGCGCTGGCGGAAAAAGCCACGGCCAGCGCCCCCTTGCCCCTGTCGGAACTGCGCCAGCTGGCCGATGTCTATGGCCTGATCAAGACCGACTACGTCGAACCCGTCGAAGACAAGAAACTCTTGTCGGAAGCCATCAGCGGCATGGTGTCCTCGCTGGACCCGCACTCGGTCTACCTGGACAAGAAAGCCTACCGCGAAATGAAGGAAAGCATGCAGGGCCGCTTTGTCGGGCTCGGCATCGAAGTGGCCAGCGAAGACGGCTACGTCAAGATCATTACCCCGATCGAAGATTCGCCGGCATTTCGCGCCGGCATCAAGGCGGGCGATGTGATCACCCGCATCGACAACACCCCGATCAAGGGCTTGACGCTGGATGAAGCCATCAAGAAAATGCGCGGCGAGCCCAAGTCCAAGGTGGTGCTGACGATCGCCCGCAAGGGCGACGACAAGCCCTGGATCGTGCCGCTGGTGCGCGAAGAAATCCGCGTGCAGAGCGTCAAGGCCAAAATGATCGAGCCGGGCTACGCCTGGCTGCGCATCAGCCAGTTCCAGGAACTGACCCTGGAAGAAATGGCCAAGAAGCTCAACTTCCTGTACGCCCAGGACCCCAGCCTGAAAGGCCTGGTGCTCGACTTGCGCAACGATCCGGGCGGCCTGCTGCCGGGCGCCATCGGCGTATCGGCCGCGTTCCTGCCGCCCGACAAGGAAATCGTCTCCACCGTGGGCCAGCTGGCCGAACAGAACCAGAGCTACCTCGCCAAGCGCGAGTTCTACGCAATCCGCGGCGCCGACCTGATTGCCCGGCTTCCCGCCCTGTTCAAGACCGTGCCCATGGTCGTGCTGGTCAACACCGGCTCGGCCTCGGCCTCGGAAATCGTCGCCGGTGCGTTGCAGGATTACAAGCGCGCCATCATCATGGGCAGCCAGACCTTCGGCAAGGGTTCGGTGCAAACCCTGCGCCAGCTCACCCCCGACACCGCCGTCAAGCTCACCACCGCGCGCTACTACACGCCGGAAGGGCGCTCGATCCAGGCCAAGGGCATCATCCCCGACCTGCTGGTCGAGGAAACCGCCGACGGCGATGGCTTGAACGCCCTGCGCGTACGCGAAGCCGACCTGCAAAAACACTTGTCCAACGGCAGCGCCAAGGAAGACGCCAATGCGCGCCGCGACGAATTCGAGGAAGAGCAGCGCGCCAGCGCCGTGGCGCGCAGCCGCAAGCCGCTCGAATTCGGCGGCGCGGACGATTTCCAGCTGGCCCAGGCCATCAGGCACTTCAAGGGCTTGCCGGTCAAGCTCGCCAAGGCCGACAGCAAAGCCGGCGACAGCTTGCCGCTGCCGGCCGACCCGGCCGGCAAGCCGGCCGAGCTGCACGCCCCGCCTGTCAAAAAATAAGCCGGCATGAACGACCAGCAACTGCTGCGCTATTCGCGCCACATCCTGCTCGATGAGATCGGCATCGAGGGCCAGCAGAAAGTGCTGGACGCCACCGCCCTGGTGATCGGCGCCGGCGGCCTGGGTTCGCCGGCCGCGCTGTACCTGGCCTCGGCCGGCATCGGCAAGCTGATTCTGGTGGACGACGACGATGTCGACCTGACCAATCTGCAGCGCCAGATCATGCACACCACGGCGCGCGTGGGCCAGCCCAAGGTCGAGTCGGGCAGGGCCGCGCTGCAAGCCATCAATCCGGAATGCGACGTGATCGCGCTGAAGGAACGCGTCAGTGGCGGGCGCCTGGCCGAACTGGTGGCGCAGTCCGACGTGGTGCTCGACTGCTGCGACAACTTCGCCACCCGCCACGCCGTCAACCGCGCCTGTTTCGCCCGCGGGGTGCCGCTGGTGTCGGGCGCGGTGATCCGCTTCGACGGCCAGATCAGCGTGTTCGATCCGCGCAGCGCAGCGTCGCCCTGCTACGCCTGCCTGTTCCCCGAAGACCAGCGCTTCGAAGACGCGGCCTGCTCGACCATGGGCGTGTTCGCTCCGCTGGTCGGGGTGGTCGGCGCCATGCAGGCCGCCGAAGCGCTCAAGCTGGTCACCGGCAGCGGCCGCTCGCTGGCCGGCCGCCTGCTGCTGCTGGACGGCCGCTCCATGGAGTGGACCAGCATCGGCCTGGCGCGCAGCCCGGACTGCCCAGCCTGCCACCCTCGGCTTAGTTAACCACGTCGATACGGTCCGCCTGCACGATCACGCTGGTGGCGTTGTAATTCTTCAGCCCGGTCACGCGCACCTTGACCGTGTGGGTGCCGTAGGCCAGCGTCGGCGTCGCATAGGTCAGCTGGTTGTCGCTGCGGGTAGCGGCATACAGGTCCACATCCGTTTCCGCCCCGCCATCGACCGAGAACGCCGCGATGCCCTGATTGGCCGCCAGCGAACCGTACACGCGCGCCTGGGTGCCGGTGAAGCTCAGGCTATAGCTGCTGCCCACCTGCGAACTCCAGCTGTTCTGCCCGCTGTAAGCGCCAGGCTGGTTGCCGGTGCACCAGCTGCTGCCGCAATTGCTGGCCGAATAGCTGAAGCTGCTGTCGTTGAAGGACGTGGCCGCCGGCGTGTAAGCGGCGTTGGCGATCACCCAGGTGGTCACCGAACCGGCCGGCAAGCTCGCGGTGAAACTGTTACTCGCCAGCGCCACCGTGCCGACATTGGCCAGGTTTTGCGACGAGCTGGTGCGGTAACCCTGCGCGCTCGCGCCCAGGCTGGTGAAATTGCTCAGCTTATACGTCACCGGCACGCTGGCCGTACCCCAGTTGGTGGTCACGATCGTCAGCGTCTTGCTGCGTCCGTCATAGGCGGCCAGCGAATTGCCATCGTTGATGTCGACGAACACCGAGCCGGGCTTGATATAGCGGGTGTAGTTGGCGTAGATGTAGTAATTCTTGTTGATCGTGTAAGTGTGATTGGTGTAGTCGATCGTCATCAGGGTCGGCCAGTCCGGCTGCCAGATCGCCCACGCCGCCGGCTTGAGGTTGCGGATATCGTTGGTGATCTGCTGCGACAGCGCCTTGCCGCTGGTTTCGGCGCTGCCCCATTCCGACATCACCAGCCGCTTGCCGGCCGCCCTGGCCGCCGCGGCCAGCTGGGTGCGCTGGCTGCCCGCGTAGGTGTGCGTGTTCACTTCCGTCATGGCCGCCTTGGTCGCCGCCGAGTAGCCGTTGAAGATGCTGACGGTGTGGTCGATATCGTAGCCGTCCATGGCCGCGATGGTGGTCTTCGGGCTGTAGCTCGGCAGCAGGGTGGCCAGGTTCTGGATGATGGTGGCCTGCTGGGCCGGGGTCATGGCCGCGCCTTCCTGCTTGGTGCTGCCGAACTTCCACCACGAGGTATCCGGTTCGTTGAACGGGTCGACGTGGCGGAAAGTCAGCCCGTAGCTGCTGGCGAAATGGCCCACCACGGTGGCCAGGTAGCTGGGGAAGGTGTTCGGACCGCTGCCGGTGTAGGCATCCGACATATTGCTGGAGGTGGCATCGACGCTGCCGGTGGAGCTGCCGCTGACCGTCATCCACCATGGCGGCGAGTTCGAATGCGCTTCCAGGAACACCGCGCCCTTGGCGTAGGCGCGCTGGGCCACCCAGCGCTGCTCGGCGTCGGCATTCCAGTTGAAGGCGCCGTTCTGCTGCAGCTGGTAGCCGGGCACCGCGTGCGGATACTGGATAGTGTTGTAGCAGGGGCAGTCGCCGCCGCCGATGTTGTAGCGCGCATAGGTCAGGCCCAGGCCGGCCGGCGCCGGCGCGAACAGTGCATCGACCAGCGCCGAGCGGGTCGGATCGGCCCAGCTGCCCACGCCGTTGGCCCACCATGACAGGGTGGTGCCGAAACCCTCGAAGCTCTGGTACTGGGTTTTGGCATTGACGGTGGCCGTGTACTGCGCCAGGGCCGGCGTGGCCAGACTACCGAGACCGGCAAGCAGCGCGGCCATTTTCAGAACTTTTTTCACAAACGCCTCCATTATTGTTGAATATGTCGTGGATGTAGCTCAATGAAATGCGCACCGTCTTGCTCCCTGAATGCGGGCGCCGATGGATGTGGTAACGTAACCATATCCGCGCGCACGCGGCCCGCTTGAGAAATCATCGGGGAAAAGGGTGCATGGTGACGTTACCACTGCCGGCACGTGCATACAACGGCGCGCCCGAAACGCGCATCAGGATGATTAATCGGACTGAACTAAGCAGCGCCGCCGGTCTCTAACCGGACGGCCATTGGCACACGGTTATCGTGGCCCTTCACGCGGCGCTGGCATACAATGAGCCGCCGCGACCTTGGTTTGCGGACCCCGTTTGGCCTTATACTCTGGTTTCAATCCAGACACATTTTTATCTTACCGAGACGACCCTTCAATATATGCATAACGTTTCCCTCCGCCCGATCCGCCAGCGCCACGCGCGCGGCTTTACCCTCGTGGAAATCATGGTCGTGGTGGTCATCATCGGCATTCTTGGCGCGCTGGTCGTGCCCAAGCTGCTCAGCCGCACCGGCGAATCGCGCATCACTGCCGCCAAGGTCGACATCTCGACCCTGATGCAGGCGCTCAAGCTGTACAAGCTGGACAACCAGCGCTACCCCACCACCGAGCAGGGCTTGCAGGCGCTGATCAGCAAGCCCAGCGCCGGTCCGGCCGCCAACGGCTGGAAGGCTGGCGGCTATGTCGAAAAGCTGCCCAAGGATCCGTGGGGCAACCAGTACCAATACCTCTCGCCCGGCATCCACGGCGAAGTCGACCTGTTCACCTTCGGCGCCGATGGCCAGCCGGGCGGCACAGGTGACGACGCCGACATCGGATCCTGGGAAAATTAAGGAGCGGCCTTGTCCACCTTGGCACCAGTGCGCGCCGCGCGCGGCTTCACGCTGGTCGAGGTGATGGTCGTGATGGTGATCATCGGGATCGTGCTCGGCATGGTCACGCTCAACGCCATTCCCAGTCCGCGCCAGAACCTGCAGGGCGAAGCCCAGCGCCTGGCGCTGCTGCTGCAGCTGGCGCGCGACGAAGCCATCGTGCGCAACCGCCTCGTCACCTTCGAAGCCAACAGCGAGCGTTACCGCTTCCTGGTGCGCAACGAGAACCACTGGGACCCGGTCACCCAGGACGACATGCTGCGCGAGCGTCCCTTCAAGGTCAGTCCGCTGTCGCTGCTGCTCGAGCCGTCCGGGGACGGCGGCGCCGGCCCGCTGCGCGTCACCTTCGGGCGCGAACCGGTCGACAAGCCCTTTGTCCTGACCCTGGCCATCGGCGACGAGCACGTGGCCATCCGCGCCGACGGCATCGGCCACTTCACGGTTGAATAAACAAGATGAGCAGCCGCTTCCGCCGCCCGGCCAGCGCCGGCTTTACCCTGCTCGAAGTGCTGGTGGCCCTGGTCATCGTCGGCACCGCGCTGGGCGCCTCTCTGCGCGCGGTCGGCAGCCTGACCTCCAACAGCGCCGGCCTGCGCAGCGCCATGATGGCCACCTGGTCGGCCGAAAACCGGCTGGTGCAGATCCGCCTGGCGCATCAGTTCCCGGCCGTGGGCAAGCAAAGCTACGACTGTCCCCAGGGCGACCTGCAGCTGGTCTGCCAGGAAGAAGTCCTGACCAGTCCCAATCCGCGCTTGCGCCGGGTCGAGGTGAGCGTGTACGACGCCGCCAATCCCGAGCGCCGCATCATCAAGCTGGTTCAACTGGTGCTCAACGAATGAGCGCGCGCCTGCAGCGGCGCCGGCGCGCCTTCACCCTGATCGAACTGCTGGTGGCCATCAGTATCCTGGCCATCGTCGCGGTGCTGGGCTGGCGCGGCCTGGACGGCATCGTGCGCGCGCGCGTGGCGCTCACCGCGCAGCTCGAAGCCACGCGCGGCATGCAGCTGGCCTTCGCCCAGATGCAGAGCGACTGCGAACACATGGTGCGCGCCGGGACGGTGCAGAGCCGTCCCTATCTGCTGGCCGGCCCCGACCGCCTTACCCTGGTGCGCAACGTCTTCCTCGAAAACGAACCCTCGCGCCTGCAGGTGGTGGCCTACCGCATCGTCGACGGCGTGCTGACCCGGCGCGAAACCCTGGGCACGCGCGACCTGACCCAGCTCGACATTATCTGGATGGCGGTCATCAGCGACACCGACAGCAATGTCCAGGTGCCGCTGCAAAGCGGCGTGGGCGGCATGCAGGTGCAGACCTGGGAAAACAATGGCTGGCGCCTGAGCGGCCAGCAGCAACAGCAGCAGCAACAGCAGCAAAACCCGCAGAACCCGCCCAATCCGGTGGCGCTCGCGCTCGCGCCCACCGGCCTGCAAGTGTCGCTGCAGGTGCAGGGCGTGGCCGCGCCGATGAGCAAATCCTTTCTGCTGGGGGGCATGTGATGCGGACCCGCGCGCGCCAGGGCGGGGTGGCCATCATCACCGCGCTGCTGCTGACCACCCTGTCGATCACCATCGTGGCCAGCCTGTTCTGGCAGCAGCAGGTGCAGGTGCGCTCGATGGAAAACCAGCGCCTGCACCTGCAGACCAAATGGATCCTGCGCGGCGCGCTCGACTGGGCCCGGCTGGTGCTGCGCCAGGACGGCATGGACAGCCCCGAGTACACCAGCCTGCGCTCGGTGTGGAACACGCCGCTGGCCGACACCCGCCTGGACCAGTACATCGAACGCGAACGGGTCGAAGGCGAAGTCTTCGACGCCACCCTGTCCGGCCGCGTCATCGACGCCTGCTCGCGCTACAATCTGGCCAATCTGGCCGACGGCCGGGTGGTCGACCCGACCCACCGCGAAATTTACCGGCGCCTGCTGCAGGTGCTGCAGCTGGACCCGTCCCTGGCCGACCGCACCGCCGTGGCCGTGGCCCGCACCGCGCCGGTGGCGCCGGCCGCGCTGAGCGGGGGCGCGCCGCCGCCGCCCACCGGCGGCCTGCAGCCGGTGCCCGCCGACGGCACCGAACCGATCGCGCTGACCCGCATCGAGGATCTGCTGGCCATCCCCGGCTACACGCCGCAGATGATCGAGAAGCTGCGCGACTTCGTCATCGTGCTGCCGAAGCAGACCCCGGTCAACGTCAACACCGCGTCGGCCGAGGTGCTGGCCGCGCTGCTGGGCGTGTCGCTGTCGGAAGCGAGCGCGCTGGTGACCCGGCGCGGCCAGGCCGATTTCAAGCAGACGTACCAGTTCGAGGCCCAGGTGCATGCGCCGGTGATGCCGAAGGCGGACCTGTACGCGTTGAAGAGTGAATATTTTCTGGTGAATAGCCGCATCCGCCTGGACCGCGCAGCGCTCGACGCGCAGGCGCTGGTCAACCGCCAAACCGGACCCGGCGCGGTGACCACCACCGTCTGGGTCCGCCAATTCTAATAACGAAAGCGAGAAGGCTTGACTACTTTATACATCCGGCTTCCCGCCCGCGCCGACAGCGAGGGCACCCTGGCCGCCTACGCCGAGGTGGCCGACGGCGGCGCCATCAGCCAGAGCGGCGAGGGCGCGCTCAAGAGCCTGGGCGACCTGGTCGCCGCCAGCCGCCAGGTCGTGCTGCTGCTGGCCGCGGCCGACGTCACGCTGCTGCACGTGAAGATCCCGCCGCTGTCGGGCGCGCGCCTGAAAGCGGCGCTGCCCAATCTGGTGGAAGAACACGTGCTGGGCGATCCGGCCGAGTGCGTGCTGGTGGCCGCCCTGGCCGATTCGCCCGACGGCAGCCGCACCGTGGCGGTGGCCCAGCGCGGCTGGCTCGAAACCCTGGTCAAGGCGCTGCTGGCGCAGGGCGCGCGCAAGGTGATGGCGCTGCCGGCCCAGCTGTGCCTGCCGCTGCAGCCGGGCAGCGCTTCGGCCGCCATCGACGGCGCCGGCATCACGCTGCGCCAGGGCGTGGCCCAGGGCCTCGGGCTGGCGCTGGCCGGCGACGCGGCCACGGCGCTGCAAACGGTCAGCGTGCTGGCCGGCGACGTGCCGCTCACCCTGTATGTGCCGGCCGCCGCCATCGGCGAATACCGCGCGCTGGTGGCCGAAGCCGGGCCGGCCATCACGCTTGAAGAAGAACACTGGGCGCACTGGATCGCCGGTTCCAAGAGCACCAGCTTCGACCTGGTGCCGGGCCTGGGAGCGGCCGGCGCCAAGGCGCGCGACTGGCAGCGCTGGCGCTGGCCGATCCGCCTCGCCCTGGCGGCCGTGGTGGTCAATCTGATCGGCCTGAATGTCGAATGGCTGCGCCTCAAGCGCGAAGCCGACGCGACCCGCCAGGCCATGATCCAGACCTTTAAAGCCGCGTATCCGAAAGAGACCGTGCTCGAGCCGGAAGCCCAGATGCGGAGAAACATCGCGCTGGCCAAGGCCAGCCGCGGGCAGATGAATCCGGACGAATTCACCTATCTGGCGGCGGCGCTGGGCGAAGCGGCGCGCGGCCTGCCGCGCCCGCCGGCGATCGCATCGCTGACCTATGGCGAACGCGCCCTGACCGTCAAGCTCAAGCCCGACAGCATCGACCCGGCCATGGTGGCGCCGCTGCAGGCGGCCCTGTCGGCGCGCCGCATCGACCTGCAGGATGCCGGCGGCGGCACCTGGAAACTGAGCAGCATCGGAGGCAAGCAATGAGTATCGGCCAGACCATCGGACGCATCAAGGACCAGCTGGCGCTGTACTGGCTGGCGCGCACCGAGCAGGAACGCAAGTACCTGACCGCGGGCGGCGCCGTGGCCGTGCTGGCGCTGGTGTACGCGCTGTTCATCGACCCGGCCCTGAGCGGCCGCGCCCGGCTGCAGAAGGATCTGCCGCAGCTGCGCCAGCAGGCCGCCCAGCTGCAGTCGCTGGCGGCCGAAGCGGCCGAACTGGCGCGCCAGCCGGCCCCGCAGGTGGCGCCGATGACGCGCGAAGCCGTGCTGGCCAGCCTGGCGAGCCGTTCGATCGTGCCCGGCAGCCTGACGGTGTCGGGCGAAAACGCCCGCCTGCAGGTGTCGAATGTCTCGTTCGCCAACCTGTACGCCTGGCTGGACGCGCAGCGCCGCGAAAACCGCGTCGCCGTCGAAGAAGGCAGCGTCACCGCGCTGGCCGCGGCCGGCCAGGTCGATGCCACCCTGACGCTGCGCCAGAATCTGAACGGCACGGCGGGCGCGCGATGAAACGCCTCGTGGTATGGTTGGCGGTCATCGTCGCGGCGGTCGCGCTGACGGTGCTTGCCTTCCTGCCCGCGGCCTGGCTCGGCCCCATCGTCGAAAGCCGGACCGGTTCGCGTTTGACTCTCGGGGACGCGCAGGGTACGCTGTGGCGCGGTTCAGCCTTTATCGGCGGCGCGCCGGGCGCCGGCGGCGCGGTGACCCCGCTGCTGCCGGGACGCTTCGCGTGGCGCCTGTCGCCGCTGGTGCTGCTTGGCCAGGTCGATCTGCAACTGGAAAACGCCGAGGCGCTGAGCCAGCCGGTGACGGTCTCGGGCAGCTGGAACCAGTGGCAGGTCAGCCCGGCGTCGCTGCTGCTGCCGGCCGAAGGCTTGAGCGGACTGGGCGCGCCGCTCAACACGCTGGCGCCGTCGGGCAATATGCGGCTGTCGTGGACCACGCTGGGCCTGCAGCGCGCCGGCAACGGCGTGGCGGTCGAAGGGCGCACGGTGCTCACGCTGAGCGACATGGGATCGCGCCTGGCGCCCATCAAGCCGCTCGGCACGTATGAAATGGCGATGGACTGGCATGGCCAGTCCGCGCAGTTACACCTGAACACGGTGCGCGGTGCGTTACTGTTGTCGGGAACGGGGACGCTTGAAAACGGGCGTCTGCGTTTTTCCGGCGACGCGCAGGCGGCCGACGGATATGAAGACACGCTGGGCAACCTGCTCAACCTGCTGGGCCAGCGCCGCACGGTCAACGGCAAGAAAATAATCGCTCTAGAGTTCAAATGATGAAAAAACTGACTGGTAGCACCCATCCATTTCCGGCGCTGCGCCGTATTGTCGCCGGGGCGATGCTGTGCTGCGCGGCCATGACCGCCATGCCTGCCGGGGCCGCGCCCGAGGACCAGGCCGCGCTGAACTTCGTCGGCGCCGACATCGAAGCGGTGATCAAGGCGGTCGGCCATTACACCGGCATGACCTTCATCATCGACCCGCGCGTCAAGGGCACGCTGACGCTGACGTCGGAAAAGTCACTGAGCAAGGCGCAGGCCTTCCAGCTGCTGGCCTCCGCGCTGCGCCTGCAGGGCTACGCCATCGTCACCGGCGACGGCTACGCCAAGGTGGTGCCGGAAGCCGAGGCCAAGCTGCAATCCTCGCCCACCCACGTCGGCGCCGGGAAAAGCGGCGTGCACGGCGACCAGGTGGCCACCCAGATCTACCATCTGAGCTATGAATCGGCCGCCAACCTGACCGCGGTGCTGCGTCCGCTGATCTCGCCCAACAATTCGATCATGGCCGAACCGGGCAACAACAGCCTGGTGATCACCGACTACGCCGACAATCTGCAGCGCCTGACCAAGATCATCGCCGCCCTCGACACGCCGCCCACCGCCGACCTGGACGTGGTGCCGGTGCGCTACGCGATCGCCAGCGACCTGGCCGCGCTGGTGACCAAGCTGACCGAATCGGCGCCCGGCGGCGACTCCGGCCGCGTGAACGTCCTGGCCGACCCGCGCACCAATTCGGTGGTGGTGCGCGCCCCGTCGCGCGCGCGCGCCAGCCTGGCCAAGGCGCTGATCGCCAAACTCGATCAGCCGACCACGGAAGCGGGCAATGTGCACGTGGTGTACCTGAAGAACGCCGACGCCACCAAGCTGGCGCAAACCCTGCGCGCGGTGATCTCGGGCGACACTTCGCTGCCGCAGCAGCAGCAGGGCACCCAGGGCGGCAGCGTCGCCACCACCGGCGGCGTCAGCCAGGGCGGCCAGGGCACCCAGGGCGGCCAAGGCCTGGGCCAGGGCAATACCACCGCCGGCAACACCTTCGGCCAGCAGCAGACCCAGAGCACGGGCGGCACCGGCGCCGGCTTCATCCAGGCCGACGCTTCCACCAACACCCTGATCATCACCGCGCCGGACGCGGTGTATCGCAACATGCGCGCGGTGATCGACCTGCTCGACGCGCGCCGCGCCCAGGTCTACATCGAATCGATGATCGTCGAGGTCAACGCCAACAAGGCCGCCGAATTCGGCGTGCAGTGGCTGGGCCTGACCGGCAACAGCACCAGCGATTACCGGGTCGGCGCGCTGCAATCGTTCTCTTCCGCAGGCGCCAACGCCCTCACCGCCCTGGCCGCGTCCGGATCGAAGGCCATTCCCGGCGCCGGCCTGTCGATCGGCGTGTTCAAGCAGGTCAACGGCGCGCTCGGCCTGGGCGCCATCGTGCACGCGCTGGAAAACGAAGGCAATGCCAACATCCTGTCGACGCCGACCATGCTCACGCTCGACAACGAACTGGCCACCATCAAGGTCGGCCAGAACGTGCCGATCATCAGCGGCCAGTTCACCACCCCGGCCAGTGGCACCGCCACCAACCCGTTCCAGACCATCGACCGCAAGGACGTCGGCCTGACCCTCAAGGTGCGTCCGCAGATTTCCGAAGGCGGCACCATCAAGATGGCGATTTACCAGGAAAGTTCGAGCGTCGATCCGAGTACCCTGACCGCTCCGGCGGGCGTGACGACCAATATCCGGGTGATCGAAAACAATGTGATCGCCGACGACGGCCAGATCATCGTGCTCGGCGGCCTGATCCGCGACGACACCGGCGACACCAATGAAAAGGTGCGCGGCCTGGGCGACATCCCGATCATCGGCAACCTGTTCAAGTACCGCACCCGCAACCGCAACAAGACCAACCTGATGGTGTTCCTGCGCCCGGTGATCGTGCGCAGCAAGGACGACAGCAATGCGATCGCCGCCGACCGCTACGATTACATGCGCTCGGCCGGCCTGAAAACCCAGCCGAAGGACGAAACCGTGCTGCCGAACTACGGCACGCCGGTGCTGCCGGCGCTGGTCAACGGCCAGCCGCCGGCCGGCGCCACCAACGTCACGATGCCGCCCAAGCCGCTGCCGGGCACGCCGACCCAGCCGCCGGCCAAGCCGGCCGGCGCCGAGACCGGCAAGCCGGCCGACGACGCCTCGCAGCAGAAGTACCGTCCGGTGCAGCCAACCCCGAATCAATGAGCCGTTCATGAACAATCTGCTTCCCTACGCTTTCGCACGCGATTTCGGCGTGCTGGCACGCTCCGGCGAGGACGCCGCGCAGGCGGTCGAGGTGTGGGTCTCGGGCGCCACCGCGCCGGCGGCGATCGCCGAAGTCTCGCGCCGTTTCGGCCGCATCGCGCTGCGCCGCATGGACCGCGCCGACCTGGAAGCGGCCATCGCGGGGGCCTACGCGGGCGCCGGCGGCGACGCCTCGCAGGTGGCCGATGAATTCGAGGCCGACCTCGACCTCACCAAGCTGCTGCAGGACGTGCCGGCCATCGAAGACCTGCTCGAATCGTCCGACGACGCGCCGGTGATCCGCATGATCAACGCCTTGCTGACGCAGTCGCTGCGCGAAGGCGCCTCCGACATCCACATCGAACCGTTCGAACAGACCTCGGTGGTGCGTTTCCGCATCGACGGCGCGCTGCGCGACATCGTGCGCCCGCGCAAGGCCATCCACGCCTCGCTGATCTCGCGCATCAAGATCATGGCGCAGCTCGACATCGCCGAAAAACGCCTGCCGCAGGATGGCCGCATCACCCTGCGCATCGGCGGCAAGGGCGTGGACGTGCGCGTCTCGACCCTGCCGACCGGGCACGGCGAACGCGCCGTGCTGCGTCTGCTGGACAAGGAAGCCGGCCGGCTCGACCTGTCGCACCTGGGCATGAGTCCGGGCCTGCTGCCGCAGTTCGATGGCCTGATCAACCAGCCGCACGGCATCGTGCTGGTGACCGGTCCGACCGGTTCCGGCAAGACCACCACCCTGTACGCCGCGCTGTCGCGCCTGAACGCCTCCACCACCAACATCATGACGGTGGAAGACCCGATCGAGTACGACCTGGCCGGGGTCGGCCAGACCCAGGTCAACGCGCGCATCGAGATGACCTTCGCCAAGGCGCTGCGCGCGATCCTGCGCCAGGACCCGGACGTGATCATGATCGGCGAGATCCGCGACCTGGAAACCGCGCAGATCGCGGTGCAGGCGTCGCTCACCGGCCACCTGGTGCTGGCCACCCTGCACACCAACGACGCCGCCGCCGCCGTGACGCGCCTGCTCGACATGGGGATCGAACCGTTCCTGCTGTCCTCGTCGCTGCTGGGCGTGATGGCGCAGCGGCTGGTGCGCAAGCTGTGCGAGCACTGCAAGCGCAGCGACACCGGCGAAGCCGGGCAGGTGCGCTGGCACGCGGTCGGCTGCGACAAATGCGGCCACACCGGCTATCACGGCCGGGTCGGCGTGTACGAACTGCTGGAAACAAATGAACAGATCAGCGCGCAGATTCACAACCGCGCCTCGGAAGCCGAAATCCGCGCCGCCGCCATGGCCGGCGGCATGAAGACCATGCGCGAAGACGGCGAGCGCTGGCTCGACAACGGCACCACCACGCAGGCCGAGCTGCTGCGCGTGACCAAGGACTAGCCATGCCAGCATTCCGCTACGAAGCCGTCGATGCCGGCGGCGCCACCCGCAAGGGCGTGGTCAACGCCGACAGCCCGCGCTCGGCCAGGGCCGACCTGCGCACCCAGGGCTTGACGCCGCTGTCGGTGGAAGCCATCGCCGCCCAGGTCGACGCCAGCGGCGCGGCCACCCGGCGCGGCTTCGGCGAACGCCTGTCGCAGGTCGAGCTGGCGCTGTTCACGCGCCAGCTGGCCAGCCTGCTCGAGGCCGGCCTGCCGCTCGAGCAAGCCTTCACCGCCCTGCTGGAACAGGCCGAGCGCCCCTATGTGCGCGACCTGATCGCCTCGATCCGCTCGGAAGTCATGGGCGGCTCCTCGTTCTCGGACGCGCTCTCGCGCCACCCGCGCGACTTCGCCGAGATCTACCGCGGCCTGGTCGCGTCGGGCGAACAGATCGGCCACCTGGCGCGCGTGCTCTCGCGCCTGGCCGACTACATCGAACGGCGCAACGCCCTGGTGCAGAAGGTAAGGCTGGCGTTCACCTATCCGGCCATCGTGACGGTGGTGGCGTTCGCCATCGTGATCTTCCTGCTCACCTATGTGGTGCCGCAGATCGTCTCGGTGTTCGCCAACACCAAGCAGAAGCTGCCGCTGCTGACGGTGCTGATGCTGGGCGTGTCCAACTTCGTGCGCGCCTACGGCATCCTGATGGCGGTGCTGCTGGTGGCCGCCGGCTTCCTGTGGCGGCGCGCGCTGCGCAACCCGGCGCTCAAGCTGCGCTGGCATACCTGGCTGCTGAACGCTCCCGTGTACGGCAAGTTCGAGCGCAGCCTGAACACGGCGCGCTTTGCCAGCACCCTGGCCATCACCACCGGCTCGGGGGTGCCGATCCTGCGCGCGCTCGAGACCAGCCGCGACACGCTCGGCAACGTGGCCATGAAAGAGCTGGTCGGCGAGGCCAGCGCCAGCGTGCGCGAAGGCGTCAGCCTGGCACGCGCGCTGTCGACCCAGAAGCATTTTCCACCGATGCTGATCCACATGATCCGTGCCGGCGAGATCACCGGCGAACTGCCGGCCATGCTCGAACGCGCCGCCAATTCGCAGCAGCAGGACCTGGAACGGCGTACGCTGACCATTGCCGGCCTGCTCGAACCGGTGCTGATCCTGGCCATGGGCGTGGTGGTGCTGCTGATCGTGCTGGCGGTACTCATGCCGATCATCGAAATCAATCAGCTGGTGCGGTAACCCAAGGAATACGATGAAGCGTTTGCCCTTATTTTTCAGTCTGCTGGCCGTGATCGCGCTGGCGGCGTCGCTGGCCTACTGGGCCATGCAGCTGTACAAACCGGCGCAGCGGCCGCTGGCCGCCGCGCCGCCGCCCAGCATCGCGGAACCTGCCGCGGATGCCGCCGCCACCCTGTTCGGCGGCCAGGCGGTGGCCGTCGTGGCCACCAACTACCAGCTCACCGGCGTCGTTTCGGCCGGGAGCGAGAGCGTGGCGATCCTGGTCGCGGAAGGCCAGCCGCCCAAGGCGCTGCGGATCGGCAAGGAGATGTCGCCCGGCGTGTCGGTTACCGAAGTGCACCCGCGCTACGTGATGCTGTCCGAAGGCGGGGTCTTGAAGCGTATCGAGCTGGCCACCGATACCAAAGCCGGGCCGGACATGGCGCCGCCGATGCCGAACGCGCCGCCGCCACCGCCGCAGGCCGCACAGCCGCAGCCGCAGGCACAGGAGCCGCCAGCCTACCAGCCTCCGGGCAACCAGCAGATCAATGTGCCGGCCGAAGATGCGCAGCAGCAGGCCCTGCAGCAACAGCAGCAACAGCAGCAGCTACAGCAGCAACAGCAGGCCGAACAGCAGCAGGCGCAGCAGCGGCGGCCGGGCATTCCGCCACCGCCCAACGTGCAAATGCCCGCGCCGACCCGCACCTTCAGCCCGGGTGCGGCGCCGCCGAACCAGTAAGGCGGTCGTGACGCTCACGCGGGCCATCGCCGCCTGCGCCTGCCTGCTGTGGACGCAGGCCGCGCCGGCCCAGACCGAGGCTGGCGGCGCCATGCCCGCCGCGCGCCCGCGCATCGCGCTGGTGCTGTCGGGCGGCGGCGCGCGCGGCTTCGCCCACATCGGCGTGCTGCGCGTGCTGCGCGAACTGCGCGTGCCGGTCGACATGGTGGTTGGCACCAGCATGGGCAGCGTGGTGGGCGGCGCCTACGCGGCCGGCGCTTCGGTGACCGAACTGGAACGCATGGCGCGCCAGACCGACTGGGACCGGGTGGTGGCCGACCGTCCCGCGCGCGAAGACCTGGAATTCCGCCGCCGCGAAGAAGACATCCTGCTGCCGTCGCGGATCGAATTCGGCGTGCATGGCGACGGCGTGTCGCTGCCGCCCTCGGCCGCCGGCAACGCCGCGCTGGAGCAGACCCTCACTAAGCTGCTGCCGGCCGGGACCCGCGACCGTCCGGTCAACCGGCTGTCGCTGCCGTTTCGCTCGGTCGCCTCCGACCTCGTCACCGGTGAGCTGGTCGACCTGGTCGACACCCCGCTGTTTCTGACCGTGCGTGCCTCGCTGGCGGTGCCGGGCGTGTTCGCGCCGGTGCGCGTCAACCAGCGCCTGGTGGTCGACGGCGGCCTGGTACGCAACCTGCCGGTCGACCTGGCCCACAAGATGGGCGCCGACATCGTCATCGCGGTCAATGTGGGCACCCCGCTGGCGCCCGAAAAGAACCTGGGCAGCGCGCTCGGCGTGGCCCAGCAGATGATCAACATCCTCACCGAACAGAACGTGCAGCGCTCGATCCGCGAGCTGCAGCCGCACGACATCCTGATTTCGCCCGACCTGGAGGGTGTGAGCTTTCTCGACTTCCGCAATGTGGGGCAGGCCATCGCCGCCGGCGAGCGCGCCGCGCACGCCATGGCCGAACGGCTAACGCCGCTGGCACTGGCGCAGGCAGACTACGCCCTGTTCGAAAACAGCCGGCTGGCGCCGCCCCCGCTGGAAGACGGCGCGCTGGCGCTGGCGCGCGTGACCGCGCACACGGACGGGCGCATCAACCCGGCCATCCTGGCGGCGCAGTCCGGCCTGGTACCGGGCAAGGAAGTCACGCTCGAACAGGTCAGGAGCGGCGCGCAAAGCCTGTACGGACGGGGCGACCTGGAACGGGTGGAGACCGACATCACCGACGACGGCGGGCGGCGCCAGGTCGACATCCGCGCCACCGAAGCGAAATGGGCCAGCAGCCGCCTGCGCGTGGGACTGGAGTTCGGGACCGATTTCGACGAGGCCAACACCTTCGCGCTCAAGCTGATGCATGTGCGCACCTCGATCAATAGCTGGGGCGGCGAGCTGCGCACCCTGGCACGGGTGGGCAATACACGCGAGCTGTCGATGCAGTTCTACCAGCCGCTGGGGGCGGGCTCGCAGTGGTATGTGGCGCCCGCGCTCGAATACGGCGCCAGCTCGTACGACCTGTATGCCGATGGGCGGCGGCGCTCGCGCGTGGCGGTGGGCGCCGCGGGCGCCAGCCTGGCGATCGGACGCGAGCTGGGAGCCTGGGGCGACTTCCAGGGCGGCGTGCTGCGCCAGCGCGGTGACGCGCGGGTGGTGGTGCCCGACGACGGCATCAGCGGCCAGGGTTTCAAGACCACGCACTTCCTGCGCTATCGGGTTGACACGCTCGACTCGCTCGGTTCGCCCAGCCGCGGCACGCTGGTCGACGCCCAGCTGGACCGCAGCCACAGCGATGGCGCCATCGGCACCGGCAGCGGCACCGAGTTCAGCGTGGTGGGCATGAAGGCGTTCCACAGCACCGACTGGGTCGGCCATGTGTACGGCGAATTCGCGCGCGCGCAGAGCGGCGACGCGCCCAGCCGGCTGGGCGGCTTTCTGCGCCTGTCCGGCACCTCGGCCGATTCGGTGGGGGGTAACCGCATCGCGTTCGCGCGCATGGTGATGGCGCGCCGCATCGGCGCCTTGCCGGTGACCCTGGGCGGCACCGTGCGTGCCGGGTTTTCGCTGGAAGCGGGCGGCGGTTTCGATCCCAGCCTGCCGGTCAAGGGAACGCCGTTCAAGCAGGCCGTCAGCGGCTTCTTTTCGGTCGATACGCGCTTCGGCCCGGCCTATCTGGGCGCCGGCGCGACCAAGGACGGCGACCGCACGCTGTACATCTATCTGGGGCCGATCTGGTAGACGATCAGGCGGTTGATGTAAGGGTCGACCGCCGCGCCGCTCACGCCGACCGGTTGGTATTCGTACAGGTAGCAAGGCAGGATCGAATACTGGAACGACAGCAGCAGGCGCGGCGCCGTGCGCGGCAGTTCGCCTTTGTGCAGGCCGGCCGTGTCGACCGCGAAGCCAAAGCCTTGGGGCCCGGTCTGGCGTGCGATGCGCTGCGCGCCGAACTGGCGTTCGATCTCGCCGCTGCCGAGCACCTTCAGGCGCGAGGTTCTGCGGTCGCCATGGGTTCGCCGGATATACACATGCGGGCCGCCACCTTCGTCGACATCGGTCAGGTACACCATCACCCGAAAGGCTCTCCAGTCTTCCGAGTCGCGGTGAAACTGCTGTACGGTTTCCGTGCTCGATTCGCCGGGGAAGGACCAGCGCGCGCTCAGGCCCGATATGGTCGGCGTGCAGCCCACGTAGCGGCGTGCGAGGTCGAGCAAGGCCGGACTGTTGGCCAGCTGCAGGATGTGCGGGCTGTGCACCAGATCGGCCAGCGCATGGTCGCCAAGGCGCACGTCGGGCGGCCGATTGGCGAAGGTGAAGGTGGCGCCCGGATGACTGCGATGGGTGAGCGGCTTGTCGCGCAGGAAGCTGGTGATCTCGGCGCATTCCTGTTTGCTCAGCAGCTGCCCCAGCGCCGCAATGCCTTCGGCGCTCAGGGTGGCGAGCGCCTGCTCGACATCCGGCCAGCTGCTGGCGCCAGCCGGCTCGCCCCCGGCCGCACGGCGCAGCAGGCCGATCGCGGCGGCGCGCGGCAGCGGCCAGGTCACCCAGCGCTGCAGGTAGTAGGCAGCGACCCGCCATGCGTTGAAGTTCAGGGACCAGTTGACCTGAGCGTATCTCACATCCCCTCCGCATTCTGACAATGCCATGTGGCAATTATTCAGGGTAGCGAACAATGGGGGGCGGGACAATAGCGGTAGTGGGTAGCGCTTGACCGCCGTCAAGTCAGCGGCGCAATGCGGTGAAGGCGGCGAATTCCCAGGAACGTAATCCGAGCAGCAAGGTGAAGCCGTCGCGTTCGCCGGCATCGAGGCGGCGGTCGTTCTGGTGCAGGCGCGCCAGTTCGGCCGCCAGTTGCCCAATCCTGGCGCGCAGTTCGACGGCGCTGGCCAGCGACAGCCGGGCCGGGAGACACATCAAGGTCTCGCCTTCGCCGTCGAAACGGCCGCTGAAAAAGTCTTCGACCACGTGCTCGCGCACGTAGCGCTGCACCGGGCCGTCCGGCAGCCAGTGGAAGGCGTTCGAGACGCGCAGGCTGTAGCGGTTGTTCGGCTTGAGTTCGATCAAGCCGAGCCGGTCCAGTTCGGCAAGCAGGCCGATGCACTGTGGTTCGCTCAGCTGGTAGGTTTCGAGCATCTGTTCCATGCTCCAGTGTCCCAGGCAACAGGTGGCCACCAGCAGCAGGCGGGGACTGGCGGTGAGAGAGTTTTCCTGGATCAGGGTGAGGGTGTCGGCGCGCGGCGCCAGGTCGGCTGCGCCGCGCAGCACGTCTTCCATGGCAATCCCGGCCGCCTTGCAGATCTGGGCCAGGCGCGACAAGGCCATGTCTTTCTGGCCGAACATGCGCTTGACGCTCGATTCGCTCATGCCGATGCGCTCGGCCAGCGCCTTGTAGGTGATGCCGGCGGCGCGCAATTGCGCGCGCAGCACCTGGAGGACCTGGTCGGGTGAACTCATGCTTGCTTTCGGTGGGGGAGGGTACTGCGATACGGTACCGAATGTACCGAAAAACAGTGCTTCAGACAAGCCGGTGGCCGAACGGATCAAAGCTTGCGACACTGGCTTTTCCAAACACGTTTCTCAACCTGCGAATCGGAAAGGTCCACCATGCGCACTCTCACCATCCGCCTGGCGCTGCTCGCGGCACTGCTGCTGTCGGTGTGGATGCTGACGTACGGACCGCACGAGCAAGGGATCCAGATCTATACCTTACATGGCGCCATCTGGCTGTAGCGCCACCACCAATGGCCTGATCGCGGGCGCGCCGATGGGGCGCCCGCTGGCGGCCCCCGCATCGGCATCCTCCCCTTTCTTTACAGCACGTAGCGCGACAGGTCTTCGTTGTCGGCCAGCTTGTCCAGGCGCGCATTGACGTAGTCCGCGTCGATGGCCACGACCTGGCCGCTGTTTTCGCTGGCCGTGAACGAGACTTCTTCGAGCAGCTTTTCCATCACCGTGTACAGCCGGCGCGCTCCGATGTTTTCGGTGCGCTCGTTGACCGAGAAGGCGATCTCGGCCAGCCGGGTGATGCCTTCCTGGGTGAACTCGACCTTGACCTCTTCGGTCGCCAGCAGCGCTTCGTACTGCTTGGTCAGGCAGGCGTCGGTGCTGGTGAGAATGCGCTCGAAGTCGGCGATCGACAGCGATTCGAGTTCCACCCGGATCGGGAAGCGTCCCTGCAGCTCGGGAATCAGGTCGGACGGCTTGGCCAGGTGAAAGGCGCCGGAAGCGATGAACAGGATGTGGTCGGTCTTGATCATGCCGTACTTGGTGTTCACGGTGGTGCCCTCGACCAGCGGCAGCAGGTCGCGCTGCACCCCGGCGCGCGAGACGTCGGCGCCGCCCACTTCCGAGCGCGAGGCGATCTTGTCGATTTCATCGAGGAACACGATGCCGTTCTGCTCGACATTGGCGATGGCTTTCTGCTTCATCTCGTCTTCGTTGATCAGCTTGGCCGCTTCCTCGTCGATCAGGATTTTCATGGCGTCGCCGATCTTGATCTTGCGCGGCTTCTTGCGCGCCGCGCCCATGCCGGAAAACATGGACTTGATCTGCTCGGTCATTTCCTCCATGCCGGGCGGAGCCATGATTTCCATCTGCGGGCCGGCCTCGGCCACTTCGAGCTCGATTTCGCGCTCGTCCAGCGCGCCTTCGCGCAGGCGCTTGCGGAAGGTCTGGCGGGTCGTGTCGCCATCCTTGTTCTCGCTCTTGTCGGAGGCGTTGAAGCCGAAATCGCGCGCCGGCGGCACCAGGATGTCGATGACGCGGTCTTCGGCCGCGTCTTCGGCGCGCTGGCGCACTTTTTTCATTTCCGCCAGCCGGGTCTGCTTGACGCCGATGTCGATCAGGTCGCGGATGATGGTGTCGACGTCGCGGCCGACATAGCCGACCTCGGTGAACTTGGTCGCTTCGATCTTGATGAAAGGCGCGTCGGCCAGCTTGGCCAGGCGGCGCGCGATTTCCGTCTTGCCGACCCCGGTGGGGCCGATCATCAGGATGTTTTTCGGGGTGATTTCGTGACGCAGCGGCTCGGCCACCTGCTGGCGGCGCCAGCGGTTGCGCAGCGCAATGGCGACCGCGCGCTTGGCCTTGCCCTGGCCGACCACGTGCTTGTCCAGTTCCGAGACGATTTCGAGAGGAGTCATGTTCATGATGGGGAGCCGGTCAATCCAGCGTTTCGATGATGTGGGACATATTGGTGTAGATGCACAGCTCGCCGGCGATCGTCAGCGATTTCTTGACGACTTCGGCGGGCGAGAGCTCGGTGTTTTCCTGCAGCGCCTTGGCGGCCGACTGGGCATAGCTGCCGCCCGAACCGATCGCGCCGATGCCGTCTTCCGGTTCGAGCACGTCGCCGTTGCCGGTGATGACCAGGGTCGACTCGCGGTCCGCCACCAGCAGCATGGCTTCAAGCCGGCGCAGCACGCGGTCGGTGCGCCAATCCTTGGCCAGTTCGACCGAGGCGCGCAGCAGGTTGCCCTGGTGTTTTTCCAGCTTGGCTTCGAAGCGGTCCAGCAGGGTGAACGCGTCGGCGGTGCCGCCGGCGAAGCCGCACAGAACCTTGCCCTGGTACAGTTTGCGCACCTTGCGGGCCGTGCCTTTCATGACGATGTTGCCGAGAGTTACCTGACCGTCGCCGCCGAGGGCGACCTGTTTGCCGCGACGCACGCACAGGATGGTGGTGCCGTGAAATTGTTCCATATCTGCCTCTGAGTTAACTAGCCTCCACGACATGGGGACATTGAATCAAATTGCAAGATATTGCTGGGAACACCAAGCCGCTCAGTATTTATGCGGGAACAGCCGCGCGACCTCGCTGTAGCCCAGTAGTTTGAGCAGGGCGGCGGCCAGATGGTTCAGGTCGCGCAGCTCGATTTTTTTCTGGTCCGCGACCGGGCGCAGCCGTACCAGCAGGGCGCTGGCGGCGCCGTAATCGATGCGCGCCAGGCGCGAGCAGTCGAACAGCACCACCGGGGCGGCGGCCAGGTAGGCGTCGATGGCGGTAAACAGCGGACCGCGCTCGCCTTCGACCACGGACGGCAGCATGAAGCGTTCGCTGGCGGCCGGCGCGCTGATGCTGGGCGCCGTGGCCACTTTCAAGGGCGCGATAAATTGCGGTGGAGACACTTCGTAGGTGACGCAGTAATCCATCGCCGTTTCTTCGAAGTCTTTTTCGCGGTTCATCAGCTGCAGCAGTTCGAGCAGCAGCAGCCAGGGCTCTTCGCTGGCATCGCGCTGGCCGATGACGGTGTTGGCACGCAACAGTTCAGCGAGCTCGGCGGCGCCGGCCACGATCAGTTCGCGCTCGCGCCGGCGCAGCTCGGTCAGGGCCGCCTTGAGCAGGGCGCAGCCTTCGGCGCTGACCGCGCTCACGCGCGCCAGTTCCAGGCGCAGCACCGGGTGCTGGCCGGCCAGCTCCAGCAAGCGGGCGGTCTGGGCCGCGCAGCCGGCATCGAGCGCTCCAGCGAAGCTTTCGGTCGGGGTCACGCCGGCAAAGCCTTGTGCCGGGGTGCCGGCCGGCAGCAGCGGGGTCCAGGTCGGCGGCGAGGTTTCGAACTGGCTGGCGTAATCGATCGCGAGGTTTTCAAAGTCGTCCTGGCGGCCGCTGACCTGGTACAGGTCGAACAGCATCCACCACACCAGGCGCTCGCTCTTGCCCAGCTCGGGCAGGCTGTCGATCAGCATGTGTTCGGCCACGGCCAGCTGGTCGTTGGCGTACATGATGGCAATTTCTTCGATGACGGGGGCGGTCTGCGGCTGGGCCGGGGTGGCCGGCACCTCGTCGTCGGCCAGCAATTCGGTGGTGGCCAGTTCCAGCATCGGCAGGGTGCCGGGGTCGCCATCGTTCTCGGCCGCCAGCTGGGCGTTGGTGCGCGGGCGGCGCGGGCCGCTGCCCCAGGCCGGCTCGGGGGTGTTGAAGATGTCGTTGGCCATGGCCGACTCGATGGCGTCGATCTTGGCGGCGGTGGCACGGGCGATTTCGCGCTGGCGCGCGCGTTCGGCATCGCTCATCAGGCGTGACGGTTCGCCGGCGCGCAGGCGCGAGTCGGGCGCGGCCGCGTCGCCATCCTCGGTTTTCTTCTTGAAAATGGAAAAAATTCCCACGTCCTACTTCCCTCGCTGTGCCACCCGGTGCAACCTGATAGTGTATCCCATCGGAAAGATTCTGGCCGCGCGACTGGCCCGTAAAGCAAAAAAGCATGCGCTGGTGGGCGGCATGCTTTTTTGACAGGAGTGCCGCGGTGCGCGGCGGCTCAGTCGCCGTACAACTTTTGTTTCAGTTCGCGGCGCTGCTGGGCTTCCAGCGACAGGGTGGCGGTCGGTCGGGCGATCAGGCGCGGAATGCCGATCGGTTCGCCCGTTTCCTCGCACCAGCCATAGTCGCCGGCATCGATGGCGGCAATCGACTGCTGCACTTTCTTGAGCAGCTTGCGCTCGCGGTCGCGCGTGCGCAGTTCCAGCGCATGCTCTTCCTCGATGGTGGCGCGGTCGGCCGGGTCCGGAACCAGCACGGTTTCGCGCAGGTGCTCGGTGGTTTCGCCGGCGTTTTTCAACAGGTCTTTTTCAAGCTGCTGCAAGCGCGCCTTGAAGAAAGCCAGCTGCGCCGGATTCATGTAGTCCTTGTCACTCATGGCCCGAATTTCTTCTTCGGTCAGGAGGCGGCCTTCTGTGCTCACGGCGGGGGTCGATTTAGTTGTTTTAGTCATGACTTCACTTACCTTCGATACGACAGAGGTTTTCATTTTATCAGCTAACTCGGCAGTGACAGCGCAGTGACGCTTGCGTTGTCGCGCACCTTATCGGCCTGCCTGACGGCCTACGTCGCCGTCGTTTCATACCCGCACTTTGCAGCACACTTTGGGGGGCCCGTTGTTGCACTGCGAAACCGGGATAGTTTATACCAAACATTGTTCCAGACCACGTATAAACACATCTTTGGGTAAATTTTTGCCGATAAATACCATTTTGCTGCCACGCTCGTCGTCCTCGCCCCATTTGCCGCCCAGATCGGTCCCCATGATCTGGTGCACGCCCTGGAACACCACCTTGCGGTCGGCCCCTTCCATCAGCAGCACGCCCTTGTAGCGCAGCATGCGCGGACCGAACACCTGCACCAGGCTGCCCAGGAATTCGTCCAGGCGCTGCGAATCGAAGGGCCGCGTGCTCTTGAACACGAAGGCGGCGATGTCGTCGCTGTGGCGGCTGTGGTGGTGGTCGTGGCTGTGGTCGCACGCTTCGGTATGCACGTGCTCGTGCTCGCCGTCGTGGTCGTGGGCGTGGTGGTGCCCGTGCTCCATGGCTTCGTCGGCGGTGAGGAAGTCGGGATCGAGTTCGAGCTTGTCGTTCAGGTGAAAGCCGCGCAGGTCGAGCACGTCTTCGAGCGGGGCCGCGCCGAAGTCGGACTGGGCCTGCGGCGCGCGCGGGTTGATGCGCTTGAGGCGCTGTTTCAGTTCGGCCAGCTGGGCGGCATCGACCAGGTCGGTTTTGGAAATCAGGATCTTGTCGGCAAAGCCGACCTGGCGCTGGGCTTCCTCGTGCTGGTCCAGCTGGGCCATGGCGTGGCGCGCGTCCACCACCGTGACGACCGCGTCGAGCAGGTAGTCGGCGCCGACTTCTTCGTCGACAAAGAAAGTCTGGGCCACCGGGCCGGGATTGGCCAGGCCGGTGGTTTCGATGACCACGCGGTCGAATTCGAGCTCGCCGGCGGCGCGCCGCCTGGCCAGATTGGTCAGGCCGACGATCAGGTCGCCGCGCACGGTGCAGCAGATGCAGCCGTTGTTCATCTCGACGATCTGTTCGCCGCTGTCGCGCACCAGGATTTCATTGTCGATGTTTTCCTGGCCGAATTCGTTCTCGATCACCGCGATCTTCAGGCCGTGGTTGTCGTGCAGGATGCGGTTGAGCAAGGTGGTCTTGCCCGCGCCGAGAAAGCCGGTCAGGATGGTGCTGGGAATCAATGCCATTGGTTGCCGTATGTTGGTAGGGTAAGGGGCAAGCGCCCAATTAATCGACCGATTATGCCGGATTTCGCAGTCCGCTTCCAAATTGCTTTGCGCAAGCGTTTGAGATGTTGAGCGGGATCATGCCGCCCGCAATTTTCCGTGGGTATTTATTTCCGTTTGGCGCGGGGATGGGCCTGGTCGTAGACCTTGGACAGGTGCTGGAAGTCGAGCGAGGTGTAGACCTGGGTCGAGGCGATGCTGGCGTGGCCCAGCATTTCCTGCACCGCGCGCAAGTCGCCCGACGATTGCAGCATGTGCGAGGCGAACGAGTGGCGCAGCATGTGCGGGTGCACGCCCACCGGGGTGCCGCGCCGCAGCGCGTGCAGCTTGAGGCGCTGCTGGATCACGCGCGCGCTGACGCGGGTGGCGCGGCGGGACAGGAACAGGGCGGCGCTGCCGTCGGACGGGGGCGGGCGCACCGCCAGCCAGGCGGCAAGGGCGGCCAGGGCGTGGCGCCCGACCGGCACCTTGCGCATCTTGCCGCCCTTGCCGGTCACCACGACTTCGGCGGCGGCGCAGTCGACCCAGCCGAGCGAGCTGCTGCCGTCGGCATATTTGTGGTGGTGCAGATCGAGGCCGGCCAGTTCGGCCACCCGCAGCCCGCTCGAATACAGCAGTTCGAACATGGCGAGGTCGCACAGCCCGGCCGCATCGGGCGCGGCGTGCGCATGGGCGGGCGGGCTCACCAGCTGCACGGCCTGGTCGACCGGCAAGGCCTTGGGCAAGTCCTTGGGGCGCTTGGGGGCGCGCACCGCGTCGACCGGATTGGCGGCCAGCTCCACGTGGCGCGCCAGCCATTTGAAAAACCCGCGCCAGCACGACAGCTTGCGCGCGATCGAGCGCGGCGCCAGTTCGCGCGCGTGCAGGCTGGAGGCGATCCGGCGGATGTCGGCGTACACCAGGTCGGGCCAGCGTTTGCCCGGCGTCAACGCGATCAGTTCGTGCAGGTCGCGCCGGTAATTGGCGATGGTCAGATCGGCCAGGTGACGCTGGGTGGAGAGAAACGCCAGGTAGCGTTCCACCCAGGCTTCGCGCTCCTGGCCGGTGTCCATGCTAGCTGGCCGCGCGCAGCACCCGCAAGGCCGCGCTGGCGCTCTGGCCAATCTGGGTGAGGAAGTCGGTGGCCATGTGCGAGGCGAAACGTTCCGGATCGGGCGAGCCCAGGATCAGCAGGCCGAAGGCGGCGCCGGCGCTGGTGAGCGGCAGGATCACGGTCGACTGCACGCCGGCCGCGTCCAGCCAGCGCACCGCTTCGAAATCGTGGTTGGCGCCGCAGTAGGGCGCGCGCAGGCTGTTGGCGAAGATGCGCGCATCGTCCGACACGCCGGCGGCGAACCAGGCGCCGGCGTGTTCCGGCCGCACATCCCACAGGCGCACGGTGGCGTGCGGCACGCCGAAGTGCTGGCGCAAGCCCTCGGTCAGCGCGCGCGGCAGGTCGGCGTCGTGGCGCGCCGCCAGCAAGGCCTGGGTCCAGGCGTGGAACTTGTCGGTGATGACGGCATTGTCCTGCGCGGTGCGGATCAGCTCCGCCATGCGCAGTTCCAGGGTGCGGTACTTGTCGCGCATGACTTCCATCTGGCGTTCCTGCAGCGACACGGTCTTGCCGGTCAGCGGGCTGGACAGGCGAACCGTGCCCAGCAGCCCGGCGTGCTCTTCGAAGAAATGGGGATTGTCAGCCAGGTAGCGGGCGACGGCGCTTGAATCCAGTGGTGCGGTCATTGATGTTTTCGGTGAGGCGGATAAGTCCCGCAATTCTAACCGAGAGCTTCCGTGCGCCCATAAAAAAAAGACGCCCGGAGGCGTCTTTCCTGCCGCTGGCGGTACGCCTCAGAAGCGGTGGCGGATGCCGATCTGGACCGCGCGGCTGTCCTCGCCCGGCACCAGGGTGAAGCCGCCCGGCGAACCGGCCGCGCCCGGCGTGTACTGGCCGTCGTTCTGGTTCTTGATGTTGGCAAACACCGTATAGATATCGGTGCGCTTGGACAGGTTGTAGTCGTAGCCCACCGCCATCAGGGTGGCGTCGCTGTTGGAGCTGGTGCGGTCGTTCTGGCGCGCCACCGAGGCCATGATGCGGCCCGAGCCGATGCGGTAGTGCAGGCCCAGCTGGTAGCTGTTGGCGTCGACCTGGGTATTGCTGGTGATCGCGGTGGTGAAGACCGAGGTCAGGCCGGCGATCTGGGCCGCAGACAGGCCGGCGCCGCTCAGGGCCGGCACGATCTGGCCATTGAACGCGGCCAGGTAATCGGCCAGCAGCACCGAATTGCGGTTGCGCTGGGTGTGGTAGCCGGCGAACAGCTTCCAGTCGCCGGTGGTGTACGAGCCGCCCACGGTGGTGGTGATGAGGCTGTCGCGGTCGGCCTGGTCCTTGCCGCGGTTGTGGCCGATGCCGACGTCGAAGCCATTGGCCTTGTAGGTGAGCATGGCGCCCAGGAAGCGGTTGTAGCGGCCCAGATAGCCCGACTGCTTGGTGCCGTACATCAGCGAGCCGCCGATGCCGGCCGGCGTGGCGATGCGGTACTGGATCGATTTCTGCGAGCGGATATCGGCGCCCAGCGCGGTGAAGCCGGCGGTGCCGCCGGTAATGCCGCCCCAGGTGCCGGCGGTGCCGGTTTCAAACGCGTCGGCGGCGGCGAACACTTCGTAGCCGGGCGTGTACATGCGCCCCAGCAAGACCGCGCCGACCGGCGTGACCAGGCCGACCATGGCGGTGCGGTCGAACAGCGCACGCTCAGGATTGACGGCCGGGCCGTTCTTGGGCTGGATGGCGTTGCGCATGGCCGCCAGGATGGGGGCCGGGAAGGCGCCCATGCCGCGCGTGAGATACAGGCCGGGATTGTCGCTGATCAGGGTCGGCACCTGGGTGCCGGTGTCGAGTTCGACCCGCGCTTCCAGATTGAAGATCGCCTTATAGCCACCGCCGATGTCTTCGGTACCCTTGAAACCCAGGCGCGAGCCGTCGGCAATGCCGCTGACGATGCGGGTGGGCATGTTATTCGTCTTCATGATGCCGGCGTCGGCGATGCCATAGATCTGGACGCTGGACTGGGCGAAGGCGGGAACGGTGAAACAGGTAGCGAGCGCGGCGGTGAGTAATCTTGTCTTCATTGCGTCTCCAGGGGAAGGGGGAAAATCGAACGTCCGTTCATAAATTCTCTTTGCACTATGCCATCTATGTTTGACGTTGTACAGGACAGGGGCGCGCACGCCAAGGGCACGGTTGTGTAAAAGTGACACTGCGCCTGAATCGGCGCGTGGCCGTAAACGGCACAAGGGCGGACATGGTTTCCCATGTCCGCCCTTGCAGATCAAGCCGGTGCGGGATCGCTCCCGCCCACGCTTAGAACGAGTGGTTCACGCCCAGTGCGAAGATGTTCTTCTTGGTCAGGCTGTTGTCTTTGCGCGATGCATCGGTGTAGATGTAGGTGCGCTTGGACAGGCTGTACTCGTAGCCGACGCTCAGCTGCTTGGTCTTGCGCTCGCCGTTGTCCAGGATACCTTCAACTTTCTGGCCGTAACCAGCCAGCACCTTGCCGGCGCCGACGGTGTAGTTCGCGCCCAGTACCCACGAACGCGAGGTCCACTGGTTACGCATGGTGTGTTCGCGGTCCTGGTGGGTAGCCGAAGCCATCAGTTTCAGGTCCGGGCTGACCATGATCGAACCGGCGATCGAGTACAGCTGGGTTTCGATGGCGTTGCGCTCGGCGGCAACCATCAGAGCGGCAGGGCCGTTCTTGTAGGTGGCCGACAGCGAGTACGGGTTGACCGAAGCCTGGGCGCCGGCAGCGTATTGTGGCGCTGCAACAGTGCCGCGGCCAACGATGGCAGCCGACTGGTTGGTTTCCTTGGAGGCTACCGACGCGTTCAGCTGGAAGCCGGCCACTTCTGGCGAGTTATAGAACACGGCGTTCGAGAAACGGTTACGCGAGTTGCCGGCCTGGCCCAGGGCGTCCGACGAGTAGGTGTCGCCGCCGGTTTGCAGGTCGGTCAGGAAACCTTGTGCAGCTGGAATGCCGTGGAATGGCTCGAAGGCGTTGGTGCTTTCCTGGTAGGAAGTCAGACCGCGGCCGATGCGCACGGTACCGAACGAACCTTGCAGGCCGACGCGGCTCTGGCCCTGGAACAGCGGACGCTGGTTGGTGCCGCCCATTTCAACGGTGCCGGTGTCTGGCTCGTAACGCATTTCCAGTTGGAAGATGGCTTTCAGGCCGTTGCCGAGTTCTTCGGTACCTTTGAAGCCCAGGGTGTTGCTGGAGCGCTTACCGATTTTCAGGGTGGTGTCGGTTTCCTTGACCAGGCCGGCATCGATGCTGCCGTAGATGACCACTGCCGATTGTGCGTGCGCGACGCCAGCGAAAGCGCCCAGAACTGCCAGTGCCAGAAGAGATTTTTTCATGTATTGATCCTTAAAAGTGAATCGGGTTAATCCGAATAAGCGTTGAGTTTTTCAGAAAATTCTGAACGCTGGGATAGTTGGAACCTTAAATGCCCGCTGCTGCAACGCAGCGTGATTAGTTAATTATGACGGAGCGCCTTGGTCGAAAGCTAATAATTCGTCCCGTGCTGTTGTATTTTTGAAACGGCAAAGCGCCAACATTATTCCCCATGGAATTTTTTTGACGTTCGTTTTCTTGATAAGACCGCCATGTTTGCGTAGCTGCAACGTTTGTGCGAAATCAAGGAAAGCGCGGGTTTAGCGCAAAGGCTTGTGTTCGCTGAAGTAGACTCCTCCACATCGCCGAGTACATTGGGACAACGCCGACAAGCGTTGGTTCCAGGCAACCCGAGCACTCTACGTGTAACAAATGCTTTCTAACGATGCTCCCCCAATCAATTAATGTTAATACATGAACGATGGCAAACCGTGAAGAACTAGCGCTCATCCGCGGCGCACGAGCAGGACGCGTGGAGGCTCAGCTGGAGCTGGGCAAACTTTATCTTTTTGGCAGCGCCGGACTTCCCAAAAGCCTGCCGACCGCCTTGCATTGGCTGGACCGCGCGGCCAAGCAGGACAGTCTGGAGGCGTGCGAGCTGATCGGCATGCATATTCCGCTCGAGGTGGCCGTGCAGAGTACGCTGGCGCTGGACGCCTGGTACGAGCGCGCCCACGACGCCGGGGTGGCGCGGGCCGGACTGGTGCTGGCCCAGCTGATGTTCGGCGGGCCGGCCGGCGAGCACGATCCGGTGCGCCGCAACAAAGCCATCGGGGCGCTGGAAGCGGCGGCCCGGGCCGGCCAGCCCGAGGCGCAGTGGCTGCTGACGCGCTACCGCTCGTCGCTGGCGCCGGCCGGCGTGGGCGCGGCCGGCGCGGCGGCGCCGGCCAAGGCCCCGGTTGCGCGTGCGCCTGCCGCGGCGGCGGCCACGCGGACGGCGCGCAGCGGCGGCGGGGTGTTGCCGGCCGGCGAGTGCGCCGCATTGAGCGGCTTCTGGGAAGACTACCAATGGAGCGCCTACCTGCAGCGCGCCTTGCCGCTGGCGCGTCAGCTGGCCGCCGCCTTGGCCATCGGCAACAAACTGACCCTGCGGCCCAGCCCGGAAGAAGTCACCTTGCTGTCGCGCTGCGCGCGCCTGCTGGAACAAGGGCGGGGCGGCCATCACGCCAGCGCCGACGAAATTCACCAGTTCTGGGAAATCGCCGCCGCCGAACACGACCGTCATGCCCAGCTGGCGGTCGGCCTGTGGTGTGCGCGCATGCAGGTCGACGGCCGGCGCGTGGCGGCGGGCGCCGGCTCGGCCAATTTCAAGAAAGCCATCCGCTGGCTGACCCTGGCCGGCGAGCAGGGGCTGGCCGAAGCCTGGTATGCCTTGTCGCGCATCTATATCAAGCCGGAGTTTTCGCAGCGCAATGTTGCCGATGCCCAGCGCTATCTGGAGCGCGCCGCCGAGATGGGCTACCGCGAGGCGCAGCTGGAGTGCGGCAACAGTGCCTGGCGTGCGCGCCGCGAGCATGAAAATAACGACGTGCGTGCCGTGTACTGGCTGCAAAAGGCCGCCGCCCAGGATTGCGTCGAGGCTCAGGAGGCGCTGGACAAGATCGCGCCGCGCGGGCAGGGCCCGGCCTATTCCTGGTGCGAGAGCCTGGTACCGCGCCGCAACCTGGCGGCCAGCCACCCGCTGCTGGGCGCGCGGCTCGAACTGGCGGCAATGTTTCACCTGACCCGCGCCGAGGCGCTGCTGATCGACATCAAGAGTGCCGACCAGGGCCATTGCCTGGTTATCGACATCCGCGCCAGTTACGGGCGCAGCAAGCGCCGTCTGGTGGCGGTGGGCAGCGCGCAAGAGCGCCAGATGCTGGACCGGATTGGGAAACTGTTCGAAAACGTCGACTGTGGGCCGAATGGACCGGAAGGAAATTACCGCCAGCGCCTGTACCGGCTCAAGACCCTGGTTCCCGAGCTGGCCGGCCCTGAGGACAGTGACGCGGACGCGTACGAAATGGCGGCCTGAGCACTAAGCAGCGCTCGTTCCCGGCCGAGGCCGGGAACGGCCTTAGCCTGCACGGCAAGGAGCTGCAACAACCCCACGCCATTTTGAAATCGCCTCTTAAAGCACTCTCTTAAAGCGCGATTTCGCCTTCGAACACCGTCACCGCCGGCCCGCTCAGATACACCGGCTGGCCGATCCCGACCCAGGCGATCGACAGTTCACCGCCGCGCGCGCTGACCTTGACCGGCGAATCGAGCAGGCCACGGCGGATGCCGGCAACCACGGCCGCGCAGGCACCAGTCCCGCAGGCCAGGGTTTCGCCCGCGCCCCGTTCGAACACGCGCAGACGGATATGGTGGCGGTCCATGACCTGCATATAGCCGGCATTGACCTTGTTGGGAAAGCGCGTGTGCTGCTCGATCAGCGGACCGGTTTCGGCCACCGGCGCCAGGTCGACATCGTCCACCACCTGCACGGCGTGCGGGTTGCCCATCGACACCACCGACACGAACACGGTCTTGCTGTGGCCTTTCAGCGACAGCGGCCACAAGGTGTCGTCGCCTTCAGCCCAGCCACCCAGTCCGCTGGCCTGGAACGGCACCTCGGCCGGGTCCAGGCGCGGCGGGCCCATGTCGACGGTGATGCTGCCGTCCGGCTCGATGCGCGGCTCGATAATGCCCATCATGGTTTCGACCCGGATGCTGCTTTTGGTGGTCAACCCTTTTTCCGTGACAAACTTGACGAAGGCGCGAGAGCCGTTGCCGCACTGTTCCACTTCGCCGCCATCCTGGTTGAAGATGCGGTAGCGGAAATCGGCATCAGGCGACGCCGGCTTTTCCACCACCAGGATCTGGTCGGCGCCGACGCCGAACCGGCGGTCGCCCAGGAAGCGATATTGCTCTTTGGTCAGCGTCACGGGCTGGCTGTAGGCGTCGATGACAACGAAGTCGTTGCCGGCGCCATGCATTTTGGTGAAGGTCAGTTTCATGTCGATCAGTATAGGGGACGGCGGGCAGTTTAGCGACGGGCGTAGGGCGAGGCTTCGCCCTCGGGGCGCGACTTGAAGCGCTTGTGCGTCCAGAAATATTCGGCCGGCGCTTCGCGCACCCGCTCTTCGATAAAGGCATTCATGCGCCGCGCCGATTCCACCATGTCGTCGCCGGGATAATTTTCGAACGCCGGATAGAACTGTACTTTCCAGCCGGCATAGTTGGGCAGAAAGGTCGCGATCACGGGAATCACCGCCGCGCCGGTGGCCGCGGCGATGCGCCCGGGCGCCGTCAGGGTTGCCGCCGGCACGCCGAAGAAAGGCACGAACGGCGCCTCCTTGTCGCCGAAATCCATGTCCGGCAGCATGAAGTAGGGCAAGCCCTCGCGCATGGCCCGGATGATGGGCTTGACCCCTTCCTTGCGTGAAAACAGGCGCACCGGGCGAAAGCGCGAGCGCCCGCGCCGCAGCACCTCGTCGAACACCTGGTTTTTCTGCTGTACATATATAGAGCACAAGCTGGTCTCCAGCATGACCGCCACGCCCGCCACATCCAGGCACACGAAATGCGGGCACAGCAAAATGGTCGGCTGCGCCGCGATGTGCGCCAGCGGCACGCCGGGCTCGACCTGGATCAGGCGGCGCAGCCGCGCCGGTGGCGCCCACCACAGGATGGCCCGTTCCCACACGCTGCGCGAATAGGCCTGGAAATGCCGGTGCGCCAGCGTTACCCGCTCGGCCTCGCTCATTTCCGGCATGCACAGGCGCAGATTGACCAGCGCGATGCGGCGGCGCGTTCTCAGCAGCACGAACAGCAGGCTGCCGACGGCGGCGCCGAAGCGGCCCAGCAGCGGCAGCGGCAACCAGTGCAGCAGCCACATTAATCCGAGCAGCAACTTCATGCCGCGTCCTGCGCGTCCGGGCCGTCCACGCCGTCCGGTTGCTTGTAGCGGTTGTAGCTCCAGAAATACTGGGCGGGACAGCGTGCGATCAACTGCTCCATGGCCAGGTTGATGGCGCCGGCCTGCTCGGCGGGAGTGCCCTCCAGATTGCCGTCGAAAGGCACGAAGCGCACCAGATACCCTTTGCCGCCAGGGCGCCGCTCGGCGTACACCAGGATGATGTCGGCTTTGCCCAGCTGGGCCAGTTTGGCCGGCAGGGTCATGGTGTACGCGCTGCGGCCGAAAAATGGCGCCCACACGCCTTCGCCTTCCTGCGGTACCTGATCCGGCAAGACCCCGACCGGCTCGCCACGCTTGAGGCATTTGGCCAAGATGCGCACGCCCGCCAGATTGGCCGGCGCCAGGTGCAGGTTGTTGCGCGCGCGCGCGCCTTCGATGAGCGGCTTGAGCGCGGCCTTTTTCGGCGGCCGGTACATCACCGTCAGCCGGATGCGCAGAGCAATTTGCTGCGCGGTAATTTCAAAGCAACCCAGGTGTGGCGTCAAAAAGACGATGCCGCGCCCTTGCGCGAGCGACTTTTCGACCAGCTCGAAGTTTTCTTCGGTGGCATGGCGCGCCACCCGTTCCGGCGCGGCGCACCAGACGAAGGCCAGTTCGATGATGGCTTTGCCCGCCTCGGCCACCGCCGCGTGCAGATGCTGGCCGTAGCCGGCATGCTCGAGATTGCTGCGCAGACGCCGCCGGTACGACGGCGAGGCCAGGTAAGTCAGCCAGCCGAGGCCGCTGCCCAGCAGATGCAAGGCAGGCAATGGCAGCAGGGACAAAAAGCGGAAAAGAAGTACAAGCATGGACTTGATCTGGGTTTAAAAGGCAGCGTTTGCTAAGCCAAAATTTCGCAAGGAGCGTAAAATACCACGGAGCAGGATCCGCCGAGTTAATAGACAACTTGCGAAGCGGAATATAAATGTCGCTAAAGCGTCGCAAGTAACTTGTTACTGCGACTACACATCAACCGCAGTTACAAGGAGCCTTGCATGTCCAACGACTACCTCTTCACTTCCGAATCCGTCTCGGAAGGCCATCCCGACAAAGTCGCCGACCAGATTTCCGACGCCATCCTCGACGCCATCCTGGCGCAGGACCCGAGGGCGCGCGTGGCCGCCGAAACGCTGTGCAACACCGGTCTGGTGGTGCTGGCCGGCGAGATCACCACCCACGCCAATGTGGATTATATTCAGGTGGCGCGTGAAACCATCAAGCGCATCGGCTACGACAACACCGACTACGGCATCGACTACCGCGGCTGCGCCGTTATGGTGTGCTACGACAAGCAGTCGCCCGACATCGCCCAGGGCGTGGACGAAGGCGCCGGCCTGGATCTTGATCAGGGCGCCGGCGACCAGGGCCTGATGTTCGGCTACGCCTGCGATGAAACCGCCGAGCTCATGCCCGCCGCGATCCACTACTCGCACCGCCTGGTCGAGCGCCAGTCGCAGCTGCGCAAGGATGGCCGCCTGCCATGGCTGCGTCCGGATGCCAAGTCGCAGGTAACCCTGCGCTACGTCGACGGCCGCCCGGTCGCGGTCGATACCGTGGTGCTGTCGACCCAGCACGCGCCGGAAGTCTCGCACAGCCAGATCGAAGAAGCCGTGATCGAAGAGATCATCAAGAAAGTGCTGCCGACCGAATGGCTCAAGGGCACCCGCTACCTGGTCAACCCGACCGGCCGTTTCGTCATCGGCGGTCCGCAAGGCGACTGCGGCCTGACCGGACGCAAGATCATCGTCGACACCTACGGCGGTGCGGCCCCGCATGGTGGCGGCGCGTTCTCCGGCAAGGATCCATCCAAGGTCGACCGTTCGGCGGCGTATGCGGCCCGCTACGTGGCCAAGAACATCGTCGCGGCCGGCCTGGCGCGCCAGTGCCAGGTACAGGTGAGCTACGCGATCGGCGTGGCCAGGCCGATCAACATCACCGTGTACACCGAAGGCACGGGCGTCATCGCCGATGAAAAGATTGCCGCACTGGTCATGGAACACTTCGACCTGCGTCCGAAAGGCATCGTCCAGATGCTCGACCTGCTGCGTCCGATCTACCAGAAGAGCGCCGCCTACGGCCACTTCGGGCGCGAAGAGCCGGAATTCACCTGGGAGCGCACCGACAAGGTCGCGCTGCTGCGCGCCGAAGCCGGCTTGTCCTAAGCCACGGCCGTCCCCGCAGTCGCGCGGACGGCCACCGTTATGCGACAGCGATTAAATTAGGCTGGCCTAAACCAGCCTAAACAAGTAAACTACTCCGTTCCGAGGAGCGTTGCGACGAAATACCCATTTCGCCAGGCTCGGAGATCTTCCGCAACCGCGCTCACGTACCTTTTTCTACTGAAAGGAGGGCGTGATGAACGCCGTACTCAAAACTTCGCAAGACTTCCACGTCGCTGACCTCTCCCTGGCATCCTGGGGCGAGAAAGAAATCAAGATCGCCGAAACCGAAATGCCTGGCCTGATGGCCATCCAGGAAGAATTCGCCGCATCCCAGCCCCTGAAGGGCGCCCGCATCACCGGTTCGCTGCACATGACCATCCAGACCGCCGTGCTGATCCGCACGCTGGAAGCGCTGGGCGCGCGCGTGCGCTGGGCCTCGTGCAACATCTACTCGACCCAGGACCACGCCGCCGCCGCCATCGCCGCCGCCGGCACGCCGGTGTTCGCCGTCAAGGGCGAAACCCTGGACGAATACTGGGAATACACCCACCGCATTTTCGAGTGGCCGAGCGAAAACGGCGCGCCGGTCTACTCCAACATGATCCTCGACGACGGCGGCGACGCCACCTTGCTGCTGCACCTGGGCACGCGCGCCGAGACCGACCCGTCGGTGCTGGCCAAGCCCGGTTCCGAAGAAGAAATCTGCCTGTTCAATTCGATCAAGGCCCACCTGGCCGTCGATGCCAACTGGTACTCCAAGCGCCTGCCGCAGATCCTCGGCGTGACCGAAGAAACCACCACCGGCGTGCACCGCCTGTACCAGATGCACAAGGAAGGCAAGCTGGCTTTCCCGGCCATTAACGTCAACGACTCGGTCACCAAGTCCAAGTTCGACAACCTGTACGGCTGCCGCGAATCGCTGGTCGACGGCATCAAGCGCGCCACCGACGTGATGATCGCCGGCAAGGTCGCCGTCATCGCCGGCTATGGCGACGTGGGCAAGGGCTCGGCCCAGGCCATGCGCGCGCTGTCGGCCCAGGTCTGGGTCACCGAAATCGATCCGATCTGCGCCCTGCAGGCCGCGATGGAAGGCTACCGCGTCGTCACCATGGATGAAGCCGCTTCCCAAGGCGACATTTTCGTCACCTGCACCGGCAACTATCACATCCTGACCGAACAGCACATGCTGGCCATGAAAGACCAGGCCATCGTCTGCAACATCGGCCACTTCGACAACGAGATCGATGTCGCATCGCTGAAGAAATATCAGTGGGAAAACATCAAGCCCCAGGTCGATCACGTGATCTTCCCGGACGGCAAGCGCATCATCCTGCTGGCCGAAGGCCGCCTGGTCAACCTCGGCTGCGGCACCGGCCATCCGTCCTACGTGATGAGCTCCTCGTTCGCCAACCAGACCATCGCCCAGATCGAACTGTTCGCCAATAACCAGCAATATCCGGTCGGCGTGTACGTGCTGCCCAAGCATCTGGACGAGAAGGTCGCGCGCCTGCAGCTGAAAAAGCTCAACGCCAAGCTGACCACCTTGACCGATGAGCAGGCCGCCTACATTTCGGTGAAGAAGGAAGGTCCGTACAAGCCGGATCACTACCGCTACTAATCCAGCCTGGAGACCTCATGCGCCTGCTCTTGACCTGGCTGATCAATGCCGCGGCCCTGTTCGCCCTGCCATATCTGATGCACTCCGTCAGCGTCGACAATCTGGGCACCGCCCTGCTTGCCGCGCTGGTGCTGGGGCTGGTCAACACCCTGATCCGCCCGCTGCTGGTGCTGCTCACCTTGCCGGTGACGGTATTGTCGATGGGCTTGTTCATCCTGGTCATCAACGCCCTGCTGTTCTGGGCGGTGGCGCATGTCGTCGACGGCTTCCACGTCGCCGGATTCTGGTCGGCCTTCCTCGCCGCGATTCTCTACAGCGTGATTTCCTGGGCGCTGTCGACCCTGCTCTTAAAAGAAAAATGATGGAAACGCCAAATTTCAGTATCGAGTTTTACCCGCCCAAAACGCCCGAGGGCGCCAATAACCTGCGCGCCGCGCGCGCCAAGCTGGCCACCCTGAATCCGAAATATTTTTCGGTGACGTTCGGCGCCGGCGGCAGCACCCAGCAAGGCACGCTCGACACCGTGCTCGAAATCCAGGGCGAAGGCCACCAGGCCGCGCCCCACCTGTCCTGCGTGGGCGGTTCGCGCGAATCGATCCGCGCCATTTTGCAACAGTACAAAGACAATGGCATCAAGCGCGTGGTCGCCCTGCGTGGTGACTTGCCCAGCGGCTACGGCGGCGGTGGCGAATTCCGCTACGCCAACGAGCTGGTGGAATTCATCCGCGCCGAAACCGGCGACTGGTTCCACATCGAAGTGGCGGCCTATCCCGAAGTGCACCCGCAGGCGCGTTCGCCCCAGGACGACCTGCACAACTTCGTGCGCAAGGTCAAGGCCGGCGCCGATGCCGCCATCACCCAGTATTTCTACAACGCCGACGCCTACTTCGCCTTCATGGACCAGGCCCGCGCCTTGGGCGTGGACGTGCCCGTGATCGCCGGCATCATGCCGATCACCAATTACACCCAGCTGATGCGCTTTTCCGACATGTGCGGCGCCGAAATTCCGCGCTGGGTGCGTCTGAAACTGGCCAGCTTCGGCGACGACAGCGCTTCCATCAAGGCCTTCGGCCTGGACGTCGTCACCCAGCTGTGCGAACGCCTGCTGGCCGGCGGCGCGCCCGGTTTGCACTTCTACAGCATGAATCAGGCCGGTCCGACCACGGCCCTGTGGCAGCGCCTGGTCAAATAAGCGCTACCAGCTGTTGCGCTCGGTAATCATGATATCGAGCGCAATATCGTGCGCTTCGCTGCGAAAGTCCGCTTCGAGCATGGCGTAGCTCACCCCGATGGTCAGCGGCCGCCCCGGCGCGGCCAGGGTGCGGTCGTAAAAGCCGCCGCCGTAGCCCAGCCTGAATTTCTCGCGGTTCCATCCCAGGCAGGGAATCAGCAGCGTGCCCGGCACGTCCCCCAGACGCAAGTGCGCCGGTACCGCGATGCCCATGGCGTCCACGTGCATCGCTTCGCCCGGCGTCCAGGCGGAAAACCCCAGCGCCGCGCCGCGCGCCAGCACCACCGGCAAATGCAATCGCACGCCGCGCCCCGCCAATTGCGCATACGCGGCCGCCAGGTCCGGCTCCCCGGCCAGCGGAACATACACCGCCAGGTCGGCAAAACCGGTCTGCTCGTGCAGCGCGAGCAAGTTCCCGCACAGCGCTGCGTCCCAGCGCGCACGGCTCGCCGGCTCGATGTTGCGCCGCAGCGCCAGCAGGCGTTTGCGCAGTGCCGCCTTGGGCACAGAAGCCGTGCCCTGTCCACTGCTGTCCGCGCTACAGTGCGCGCCGTCCTCTGGCAGAGCCTCCGACCCGCGTGGTATTCTAGATTTGCCGGTCATGTCTCGCTACAGCGTAAATTGAAAGTTGCACTCTGATGTCCTTATTCAAACTGTTCGCCGGCGCGATCGTTGCCGCCTGCATGGCGCCGGCGTGGTCGCAAACAACGCCGGCCGCACCTGCCGCCGCCGCTCCCGTGGCGGCCGTCGACACGCGCGCCGACGATGAAACCTTCGTGCTGCTGCGCGAAGCCGCCCGGCTCGACAACGCCGCCAAGGCCGCCGAATACGCCGCCCGCCTGAGCAATTATCCCATTGCTTCCTACGTCGAATATTACCGCCTCAAGCCGCGCCTGCGCGAAGCCCCGGCCGCCGAGGTGCGCGATGTCCTCAACCGCTACCAGGGCAGCGCCATCGCCGACCGCCTGCGCAACGACTGGCTGCTCGAACTGGGGCGCGCGCGCGACTGGGCCAACTTCGACGCGCAGCTGCCGCTGTTCGTCCTGAACGACGATCTCCAGGTCAAGTGCTATGCGCTGCTGTCGCGCCTTCTCAAGGGCGAGCGCGTGGCCGACGAGGCGCGCGCCATCCTGACCAGTCCACCTTCCTACGGCGAAGGCTGCGCCGCCCTGATCGCCGCGCTGGCGCAGAACGGCCAGTTCAGCACCGACGACCTGCTGGCCCAGCTGCGCCTGGCCGGCGAAGCGCACGCCACCGGCCCGGCGCGCCGGCTGGCGCTGCTGCTGGGCGCCTCCGACACCCGCGCCGCGCAAGCGGTCGACCTGCCCGCCGTGGCCATGGCGCGCGGCGTGGGCAGCACCCGTGCCGAGCACGAGATCTACCTGGTGGCCATCGGCCGCATGGCGCGCACCAGCCTGAAACTGGCCGCCATCGCGCTGCGCAAGAACGCCCCCCATCTCAGCGCCCGGGAACTGGCCACCGGCTGGGCCAACATCGCCCACGCGGCCTCGCTGGCGGTGTCGCCCGACGCGCCGGTCTACTGGGAGCTGGCCAAGGGGGCGCCGCTGACCGCCGAACAGATCCAGTGGAAGGCCCGCATCGCCCTGCGCCGCGGCGACTGGAAGCAGGTCCGGAGCATCATCGAAGCCATGCCGGCGCCGCTGCGCAGCCACACCACCTGGACCTACTGGATGGCGCGCGCCCTGCAGGCCACCGGGCTTGAAGGCGCCAGCGCGCTGTACCAGCGCATCGCCGACCAGAACACCTTCTACGGCCAGCTGGCGCTGGAAGAACTGGGCCAGCAGATCAGCATCCCGCCGGCCGGCCCCGCCCTCACGCCCGAGGAAATCGCCCCCATGGCCAGCAACCCGGGACTGCGGCGCGCGCTCAAATTCTTCAGCCTGCGCATGCGTCCCGAAGGCACGCGCGAATGGAACTGGGAATTGCGCAAGTTCAGCGAACGCGAACTGCTGGCCGCGGCCGAATTCGCCCGTGTCAACGGCATCCTCGACCGCATGGTCAGCACATCCGAACGCACCCGCACCGAGTTCGACTACACCCAGCGCTTCCCCTCGCCGCATTTCGACATCCTGCACCCGACCACCAGCCAGCTCAAGCTCGACCAGGCCTGGGTGTATGGCCTGATCCGCCAGGAGTCGCGCTTCGTGATGGATGCCCAGTCCTCGGTGGGCGCCTCCGGCCTGATGCAGGTCATGCCGTCCACCGCCGCCTACGTGGCGCGCAAGATCGGCCTGGCCGACTATGTGCACGGCAAGCTGGCCGACCTGCACACCAATCTGGTGCTGGGCGCGAACTACATGAACATGGTGCTGCAAAGCGCCGACGGGTCGCAGGCGCTGGCCAGCGCGGCCTACAACGCCGGGCCGGGACGCATGCGCAGCTGGCGTTCGGCCCTGACCGAGCCGATGGAAGGGGCGATCTTCGCCGAGACCATCCCCTTCATGGAAACGCGCGTGTATGTGAAAAACGTGCTGGCCAACGCCACCACCTACGCCGCTTTGTTCGACAACAAACCGCAGTCGCTCAAGGCGCGCCTGGGCAAAATATCGCCGCGCAGCGCCAGCGCCATCGAACTGCCCTAGCGAGGAAGCATGAAAGACCTGACGGTAGTGGTATTCGGCGGCTCCGGCTTCATCGGCAGCCACCTGGCGGCGCGCCTGTCGGCCGAAGGCGCGCGCGTGATCGTGCCGACCCGCCGCTACGAGCGCGCCAAGCACCTGATCTTTTTGCCGCGCGTGGAAGTGGTCGAAGCCGACATTCACGACGACGCCACCGTGCGCAGCCTGCTCGACCAGCGCGACGCCGCCATCAACCTGGTCGGCGTGCTGCACTCGCGCCGCGGCACGCCCTATGGCCCCCAGTTCCAGCGCGCCCACGTCGAGCTGCCGCGCCGCATCGTGGCCGCCTGCGCCGCCGCCGGCGTGCCGCGCTACCTGCACATGAGCGCCCTGGGCGCCGCCGCCGACGGTCCCTCCATGTACCAGCGCTCCAAAGCCGCCGGCGAAGTGGCCGCGCGCGCCGAACTGTCGGTGGCCGCCACCATCTTCCGTCCCTCGGTGGTATTCGGGCCGGAAGACCGCTTCCTGAACATGTTTGCGCGCATGCAGCGGCGCCTGCCGGTGATCCCGCTGGCCTGCGCCGATGCCGATTTCCAGCCGGTGTATGTCGGCGACGTGGTGCAAGCCTTCGTCCATTCCCTGCACGACCCCAAGACCCGCCACCTGGTGTTCCACCTGGGCGGCCCGCAGATCTACACCCTGGCCGACCTGGTCCGCCTGGCCGGGCGCTACAGCGGCCACGAGCGCCGCATCATCGCGTTGCCGCCTGCCTTGGGACGCATGATGGCGGCCATGTTCGAGATGCTCCCCGGCACGCCTCTGATGACCCGTGATAACATCGACTCTATGCAGGTTGACAATGTTGTCGACCCGGCCATCCAGGCCACCACCAACGCCAGCCTGGGCATCGTGCCCACCGCGCTGGAGGCGGTCGCACCGCACTACCTGACGCCGCACGAGCGCTTCGATGATTTCCGTGCGCGCGCCGGGCGCTAACCGACACTGACAGCAATCCACACTATGCAGACCACCGAACTCGACCCCATCCTGTCCCAGACCCTGGAAGACGCACGCAACGCCGGCCTGACCCTCATCATCGGCAACAAGAACTACTCCTCGTGGTCGATGCGCCCGTGGGTCGCCGCGACCGCCTTCAACATCCCGTTCCAGGAAGTGCGCATCCTGCTCGACAAGCCCGACACCGCCACCCGCATCGCCGAGTTTTCGGCGGCCGGGCGCGTACCGGTGCTCATCGCCGGCGACATGACCATCTGGGACAGCCTGGCCATCTGCGAATACCTGGCCGAACAGTTCCCGGAAAAGCACCTGTGGCCGCAGGACGTGGCCGCGCGCGCCATGGCCCGCTCGATCTGCGCCGAAATGCACTCCGGCTTTGCCGACCTGCGCAGCGCCATGTCGATGAATATCCGCGCCAGCATGCCGGGGCGCGGGCGCACTCCCGGCGCGCAGGGCGACATCGGCCGCATCAGCGAAATCTGGGAAGAATGCCTGGCGCGCTTCGGCCACCACCAGTTCCTGTTCGGCGACTTCAGCATCGCCGACGCCTTCTTCGCACCGGTGGTGATGCGTTTCCGCACCTACCAGGTGGCGCTGGCCCCGGCCCTGCAGGCCTACTGCAACCGCGTGCAGGCCCACCCGGCCGTGGCGCGCTGGATCGCCGAAGCGCTGGCCGAGCCCGAACTGGCGCAAGTGCACGAAGACGAACTGCGCAACCTGCCCTAAGCCATGCAGACCTATGTCGTCGGCGGCGCCGTGCGCGATAAGCTGCTCGGCCTGCCCGTGCAGGACCACGACTGGGTCGTCGTCGGCGCCAATCCGCAAGACATGCTGGCCAGGGGCTTCCGCCCGGTCGGCAAGGACTTCCCGGTATTCCTGCATCCTGAAACCCAGGAGGAATACGCGCTGGCGCGCACCGAGCGCAAGACCGCGCCCGGCTACCGCGGCTTCGTGTTCCACACCGCCGCCGACGTCACGCTCGAAGAAGACCTGGTGCGCCGCGACCTGACCATCAACGCCATCGCGCGCGCCGATGACGGCAGCCTGATTGACCCGTTCGGCGGCCAGCGCGACCTTGCCGCCCGGGTGTTCCGCCACGTCTCGCCGGCCTTCGCCGAAGACCCGGTACGCATCCTGCGCGTGGCGCGCTTCGCCGCGCGCTTTGGCGACTTCACCGTGGCGCCCGAAACCCTTGAGCTGATGCGGCGCATGGTGGACGCGGGCGAAGTCGACGCGCTGGTGCCCGAACGGGTGTGGCAGGAGATCGCGCGCGGCCTGATGGAAGCGACGCCCTCGCGCATGCTGGCGGTGCTGCGCGACTGCGGCGCGCTGGCGCGCCTGATGCCGGAACTCGATGCCTTGTGGGGCGTGCCGCAGCCGGCCGCCCACCACCCCGAGATCGACACCGGCGCGCACATGATGCTGGTGATCGACTACGCCGCCGCGCGCGGCTTGGCGCTGCCGGTGCGCTTCGCGGCCCTGATGCACGACCTCGGCAAGGGTGTCACCCCGCCCGAAGCCTGGCCCAGCCACCATGGCCACGAAGGGATGGGCACGCGCCTGATCGACACGCTGTGCAAGCGCCTCAAGGTGCCCAACGACTGCCGCGAACTGGCCATCATGACCGCGCGCGAACACGGCAACGTCGGCCGCGCCCTGATCTTGCGCGCCAATACCATCGTCACCCTGTTCGAGCGCTGCGACGCCTTCCGCAAACCGGAACGCTTCGCTCAAATGCTGCAGGCCGCCGAATGCGACTTCCGCGGACGCGGCGGACCGGGCGACGACTTCCTCACGCGCCCCTATCCGCAGGCCGGGCACCTGCTGGCGGCGCTGGCGGCGGCGCGCGCCGTCGATGCCGGCGCCGTGGCCCAGCGCTACGCCGAACAGCGCGAACGCATCCCCGCAGCAGTCCACAGCGCCCGCGTGTGGGCCGTAAAGCGCGCCTAGACACCTAGACCCTGTTGTCCTCGCGAACGCGGGGACCCGTCCGAATCCTGCTATTCTGGCGGCGACAAACTCGACCGGGGAGGGTAGCGGATGCGCTGCGCACGATGCTCGCTTGGCCTGGCGCTTGCCCTTGCCGCGGCGGGGGTGGCGTTCGCCCAGCCTGTCCAGAACGAGCCCCTGCGCCCATTGCCGGCGCGCAGCGGCGCCGATCCGGCCCGCGCCGCGCTCGGCAAGCGCCTGTACTTCGATGCGCGCCTGTCCGGCAGCGGCCGGCACAGCTGCGCCAGTTGCCACGACCTCGGCCGTGGCGGCGCCGACGGCAAGCCGCTGGCCGACGCCATCGGCGGCAAGGGCGGCCTGTTCAACACCCCCAGCATCTACAACAGCGTATTTAATTTCCGCCAGTCATGGATCGGCCGTCCGGTCGGCCTCGACCAGTTGCCCGAACACGTGCAAGGCGGCAGCTGGGACGCCATCCTCGTCCGCCTGGCCCCCGACAATGCGCTCGACAGCCAGTTCCGCGAAGTCTACGGCGAAGCCATGACGGCGGGCGCCGCGCGCGACGCCCTTGGCCAGTACCTGCGCACGCTGGTCACGCCGGCGCGCTTCGACCGCTACCTGCGCGGCGACGGCGCGGCCCTGAGCGAGGATGAAAAGGCCGGCTACGCGCGCTTCAAGAGCTACGGCTGCGTGGCCTGCCACCAGGGCATCAACGCCGGCGGCAATATGTTCGCCCGCCTCGGCGTGCTGCGCCCGCTGCCCGGCGCCCATGGGCAGGGGCGCTTCCAGCTGACCGGCAAGGAAGCCGACCGCGACGTCTACCGCGTGCCCAGCCTGCGCAACGTCGCCCTGACCGCGCCATACTTGCACGACGGCAGCGTCGCCACCCTGGAAGAAGCGGTCGACCTGATGTTCAAATACCAGCTCGGACGCGCCGCGCCCAGGCAGGACAAGGAACTGATCATCCGCTTTTTGGGCAGCCTGAACGGCGAACGCCTGCCGCCGGAAGGAACGGCGCCATGATGCGCGGCCGCCGGCTCGCCGCCGCGCTGCTGTTCATCGGCCTGACGCTGGTGCTGGCCTTCCTGTTCAACCGCACCCAGGCGGTCGACATCGAAGGCGAGAACCGCATCATGCTCGAGCTGCGCGAATTCGAAAAGCTCGACGCCGAGTGGAACGTCAACATCCTGCGCTCGCACATCGGCACCAACCCCGATTACGACCCGCTGGCCGCCTCCCTGCCGCGCATGCACACCCTGCTGGAGCACTTCGGGCGCGCGCTGCCCGCGTCGCAGGGAGCGGCCGCGCGCCAGGCTTATGCCAATCTGACCCGCGCGCTCAGCGAGAAGGAAGAACTGGTCGAACAGTTCAAGAGCTACAACGCGATCCTGCGCAATTCGCTGCTGTATTTCCCGGGCGGGATCAGCGTCCTCAAGACGGAGCTTAGCGGCGTCCCTGGCGCCGGCCGCCTCGACGCCGTGCTCAACCTGCTGTTGACCGATACCCTGCGCTACAACCTCGCGCCCGACCGTGCCCTGGCCGAACGCATCGACGCGGCCATCGCCACCGCGCTGGCTTTGCGCGAACCGCTGCCGGCGGACCTGGCGGAGCAGGTCGAGGAACTGGCCGCGCACGGGCGCGCCATCCTGCGCTACCGCGCGCTGGAAAACGCCCTGGAAGCGCGCATCGCCCGGGCCGGCACCGCCGAGGCCACCGAACGGCTGGCCTACGTGTTCGACCGCGCCTACGACCAGCTGGAAATCGGCAAGCAGCGCTTTCGCAGCTACCTGTTCGTCTACGCCGGCGTGCTGCTGGTGCTGCTGATCTACGTGGCCTGGCGGCTGCGGCGCAGCTACCGCATCATCGGCGTGGTCAACCGCAGCCTGCAGGCGGCCAACGAAACCCTGGAAGCGCGCGTGGCCGAGCGCACCGCCGAACTCGAAGCGCAATCGGCCAAACTGCGCCAGATGGCCCAGCACGACGGCCTGACCGGGCTGATCAACTACGCCGAGCTGACCCGCCTGCTCGACCATGCGCTGGTGCGCGCCGCGCGCCGCAATACCGTGGTGGTGCTGATGTTCATCGACCTCGACGGCTTCAAGGCCGTCAATGACACCTTTGGGCACGCGACCGGCGACCTGGTGCTCAAGGCCGTGGCCACGCGGGTGCAGGACAAGCTGCGCAAGGAAGACGCGCTGGCCCGCCTCGGCGGCGACGAATTCGTCATCCTGCTGGAAGAAGTGAGCTCGCGCGAGGGCGCGCTGCGGGTGGCCGAGCAGACCCTCGGGCAGATCCGTTCGATCGACGAGGCCGGCGGCCATCCGGTGCGCATCTCGGCCAGCATCGGCGTGGCCAGCGCCAAGGGCGGCGATGGCGCGGCGCGCGGCGCCGACGCGCTGCTGGCCGACGCCGACCAGGCCATGTACCAGGCCAAGCAATCCGGCAAGAACGCCATCGTCGTCAGCGCGCAGGCGAAGTGGAGTTCCGACCCGGTGGCGCTGGCCGGTTGACCTGCACGCTGTGCGCGCAACAATCTTTACGAGCCAATTAGTTTATCGAGATCGATATTGGTAAGCGGCACAGTTGGTGCGGCGAGTTGTCGAAGAATCGTCAAATGCACATCGGTTTTCACCCTAGCCAAATTCTCAAGTTGCACCTTTCCGCCCAGTACAACAGCCGGTTCCAAACCGTATATCTCGTCTGACGCAAGTGGGCCTAATTTAGCCATTGCGCGCTCGAAGAGTGGCTGACCGCTCTCGTCTTGCATGTCAAAGCGGGTGGGCTTGCTGAAGGCAAAGAATGATCGGATCGACAAATTCAAGTTATCTCTCGCCTTGGTTTTCAGTTCCTGTGGAAGAGCAGAAATCATGTGAATGGGGCACGCAATCGTAACACTCCGCCCTGTTTTTTCACCACATACATACATGTCGCCAAATGCCGATCTTGCAATTACATGGAACGCATCGAGTTGCTCCAATTTTGTGCCTTCGAGCCACTCATCAACAAGGTCTTCATACTCATCAGGATCAACGGTACAGAAGAGTGCGTTAGCGTATTCGCACCATCCCTCTTCCTTCCAGTATTTCAATAACTGATCTGGCAATTTTCCGAGCCACTTTTCAATGCTTGAGGCAGGGACCTCGACGCGCTTTGTAGCCTCGCCAAATTTACTAATAAAATATTCAAAGTCTTCGTCTCTCATCTTTTCGAGGTCTCCTGCGAATTTGTTGGTAGGCGCAATTGGGGCCACTTGATTGCCATCGATATCGATAAGAAGGCGATGGCAATAATTTCATTAACCGTCCCATCGACCGTCAATAAACACAGATACCGACTTTTGATCGTCGTCATCGTTCAGAAAGCCAGTTACGGATAACCCGAGTTGTAGAAATATGGTGATGCCTACTTTCTCAAGAGGAGAATTATCCAAATTTCGCAGGGCATTCATTACTCCCGGCCCCGGTTCTTCAAACAACCTGATTCCACCAAATTCAACATTTTTCAGATTGGGGTATAAGCAAATTTCAACCAACTCTTCACTTGGCTCTAAAAATGTGAGCTGTAAGCCATTATCGTTCCAAAAATCGGTTGATTCACTGGAGAAACGGCTCTTCTTAGTTCTTAATGGCGCACCAATTGCGTTGTGAATACTAGTGCGCTGCATTCCAAGTTTCAACGGGCCGACGCCAACGTACGAGGTAATAATATAAGTCTGCATTTTTCTCCCGCTGCAACAAACCACTTTTTGCTAGGCACTTAAAAGGGCGTTGAAAATGGCACGAATACCTTCGGATTTTATCGATGACGAGTCGAAATTTATCCCTCGCAAACGCGTATGGCGCGTGGTCGTTCTTCCGATTAGCTGTTCCATCGTCTGCGGTGCGTGCAGCGCATGGAAACTTATGGATTGAGTAATTTTTCGACGTCAACGTCGGAGAATGGCAGTGTCGGTGAAGCAAGCTGCCGAAGAATGGTCAAGTGGGCATCAAGTTTTAGCTTAGCAAGGTTCTCCAGGCGCATTTCTCCGCCAAGAACGAGTGCAGGTTCGAAGCCATATACTTCGTCTGGATCGAGTGGGCCTAGCTTGGCTAGGGCGCGTTCGAAAAGAGGTTGAGCTAATTCATCGTCAAGGTCACAACGGTCAATCGACTTATTGCTAAAAAATGTCCTAACATAAAAATCTGGGTCGTCTAATTGACGCTTCAAATTGGCACTCAAGCAAATTATTGAATTAGTCGCGCACGAAATGGTTACACTGCCGCCAGTTTTTTGACCCCAAAGGAAAAGCTCCCCAAACGCGGAGCGTGCGATAACTTGGAATACGTCGATCTGTTCTAAAAAAGTGTTATGTAGCCACTCATCGACTAAGTCTTCATAGTCATCGGGATTGACCGTCCAGAACAGCCCATCCGCGTATGCGCACCAACCCTCGTCTTTCCAGTACTCAATCAATTCGGCAGGTAATTTCCCGCGCCACCGTTCAAGGTTTGCGGTTGAGACCTCAATTCGCTGAGTGGCTTCACCGAATTCCTGTATGAATACTTCAAAGTCTTCGTTCCTCATCTAATTCCCTTGCCACGGTAAGGCTCCAATTTAATTAGGGATTGAGTACCTTATCGATATCAATATTCGAGAATGGCAAAGTGGGTGACGCGAGTTTCCGAAGAATCGTAAGATGCACGTCTAGCTTGAGCTTGGCAAGATTCTCAAGACGCATCTTCCCGCCTAACACGATAGCGGGTTCGAAACCGTAGACCTCATCGAATTCCAGTGGGCCAACCTGGGCAACGGCTCGCTCGAAGAGTGGGATGCCAGACTCGTCCTTAAGGTCGCACTCACTCGCGCTAAGCCCTACAAATGACCGAACTGACCAGTCTTGGTCTTCTTTGCTTTTAGGTTTTAGGTCTTTTGGTAATGCAAATACTGCATTAATAGCGCAGCTAATCGTCATGCTAACCCCAGTACGCTCGCCACAAACATAGAGGTCACCAAACGCTGTTCTGCCGATGACGTGAAACGAATCGATTTGCTCGAGCGGAGTATTTTCCAGCCACTCATCAACAAGGTCTTCATAATCGTCTGGATTAACAATCCAAAAAAGACCGTTTGCATAGCCGCACCAGCCTTCTGCCTGCCAGTATGTTAACAACTGATCGGGTAGCTTGCCGCGCCACTTCTGGATTGCGTCCGCTGGAACATCGATCCGGTGAGTGGCGTCACCAAACTCGTCTATAAAAACTTCAAAGTCTTCATCTCTCATCTTATTCCCTTGCCACGGCAAGGTTCCAGTTTAACATTCATTTTTTGGTCGCCTCGACCGCTCTCGATTGCTCTGTCTGCTTAGCGGAAGAATAGTTGCGATAAATTCAGGATAGTCGTCGGCTTCGCACAATTAGCGACTGAATGGCTTCATCGACGGAATAATGTCATCCCACACGCCGTTTGCGAATGCGGTAATTGCTCGCGTACTGTTGTCATCGTCTGTAAATCCTGTAAGCGATATACCAAGATTCAAAAACACTATTGACCCATGTCCGACGAAAGAATTTGAGTCAATTTTTGATAATTCCAAAAGAACGTCTTGCCCGGGTTGTTCAAATAAGTAGATGTTATTAATGCATACTTCTGTCGCGCGATGCCCAAACCCAACTTCAATCAGTTGATCCGAACTTTTTCGAACTTGTGCCACGACATCATACGAGAAATTATATAACTCAATAATTCCGTCTGGAGTATTAGCCGCGCGGTCAACATGGCCAATCGCTTGTTCAGTCTCTTGCTTACTCATGCCAAAACGCAGCGGCCCCACTTCCTTATAGGCGTCGATCTTAAATTTCATGCCATCCGCTCCTGTGGTATTTAGTCGTTGCGTCCGATTCGTCGGTAGGCGCAATTGGGCCCCTTGATTGCCATCGATATCGATAAGAAGGCAATGGCAATATTTTCATTGACCGGTTATTTTCTTTTCAGGTTTGCTGGCGTCCAGGGCTGCGTCAATGATGAGGGTGCCGAGTTTGGCCGTCATCATGGCAGAGTCGTCAAATTTTGTGCACTGACATCATGCCATGGATACAGTGGTTTTTCGACGTCCCGTGCGAATTAGGGAAATGGTTTTAGTTTTGGAAGTCTTTTATCCCAAGCTCCACGTTCGAACAGCGCGACCGATTTCTGTGAGATATCGGCGTCATGAAATCCAGTGAGTGTCATGCCAAGATTGAGTAATACGATGAAGCCAAGATACAAAAATGGATTGCCGTCCTCCGAAATTAATTTGTTTAAAACCACACTTTCGTCGTCACAGAAAAAATAAATGTCTTTAATATGCACGCATTCCATTTGGCGTCCAAAGCCAATATTGGAGACAATCTCAACAGTGCCATCTGAATAGCCGACATTCATGAATGATCGAAATTCCACGCGCTGCTTCAGGTGATTCAAACTTACGCTGTCTGGCACGCCAAAAATCACTTCGACTTCTTTTGACGTCATCCCGAACCTTAAATCCCGCGTCCCCATATACGGTAAAATCTCAAAGGGTTCTTTTTCATCCATTTTTGTATTACTCTAAAATATTAAATTTTTCGAGGAATTTATAGTATTTAAGCACTTCCTTCATCGCTTCTGATTTTCAGCTTCTTTCGCCACTCGTCTTACCTCGAAAATCTTGATGGCCATCGCCTCTCTCCATTTCCCTTTCAAAATAAGCTCTTCCAGAAATTTCTATGATCAATTGAACCTGTCATTTTCCATGGTCCTTAGGCTTAGTTTACCCGAGCCTCGGCTCAGGCGACGCTGGCGGCTATTTATGCAACAAAGCATCGCAAGTTAATGCTTATATTCCTTCATGCTTTCAAAATCTTCATCCCAACGCCCAGCTGAGAAAATTGACATTGCCGTATCAGCATCATCTTCGTGTGCGAATCCTGTTATTGATATCCCAAGAATTTTAAAGACAATTATTCCCACGTCCTCGTAGGCCATCTTATCAAGGCTCAACAGTTCTTTTAACCGATCCATTTTTGGCGGCGCGAAAATTGTCACTCCCTTTATCTTGGCGTTAGCGCAAGTTTGAGGGAGGCCAATTTCGACGAGTTTGTTTTCAACTGAATAGGTAGTGGATATAGCGCCTCTATATTCAACACGCTCCTTTAAGAAATTTGAGCTTTCGTGATCAGGTGCCCCCCAAATTTTAGCAACTTCAACTGGAGTCATTCCGAATTGAATCTTATCGACTCCAATGTATGGATAAATATCTTCTATTTGCATTGCATCCATAATCTTCCTTTCTTTACTTAAGTAAGCCATTTTTCGCTAGGCATTTGAAATATTCCAACATTTCCAACATTGCCTCGTTATACTTCCTTGGCTCGTTAATTTCACGTGATAGACGTCGAATGTCTTTGATTTCTTCGGCCATAGCCTGGCGCCAGTTTCCGTCTTTAAGTAATTGCTCCAGCATCTGCCTGTAGCGCTTTGCCGCTAGCCCCCCTCCGTTACTTTGCGTTTTTTTGTGGTCGAGTGGGTCCATTTGAATCGCAGGACCGTCACTTCGCTCGAGTGGAACAATGTCATCGGCAGGCAGATGATGCGAATCCTTGCCATCCTTGACGGGTTTGCTCGTCTTGCTGTGCGCGCCGCCGCGATACGGACCTTTGCCGCTGCCTTGGCGTAGGTGGTCGCACGGGCCTTTCTTCCTTTGCTTAATCGTTGTGTCTTTTTTCGCTTTCTTTGCGCCCGCTGCCGCTTCGCTGGCTTCTTTCGCTTCCTTTGCTTCCCTCGCCGCCTTGGCCGCCTTGACTTCTTTGGCAACCTTGGCGGCGTCTTCTGCTTTCTTGGCCGCTCTGAGCACTTCTTCCGCCTCATGCGCACCTTTGGCGATCTTGGCCGCCGTTCCCGCGCCTTTGGCCATTGCCACCGCGCCCTTGGCTACCTTGCCAGCCGTCGTCACGATCTTGCCGCCGGGGATCATGCTTGCGGCGGCAATACCCGCTTCTACTAATTCGCCTTCGGCCGTGTAGATAGCCGCATCTACGGCGCCTGTCACGACGGATACGCCCGGGACAAAACTCGCCACGCCCAGCAAACCGTGCACCCACGGGCTGGATTTTTGCCACAAGGTTTTTTCCGCTTCCGTTTCCGGCATCACCGCCGGATTCGAGCCGCCGCCGTCCGGTTCGACGTGCGTTGTCGATGGCGCGGCCTGTTCTAAAATCACTCCTTTGGTGGTCATGGTAATGGAATCCGCATGGTGTCGGCGAACGGGTAGACCGCGTCGTTTTCGCTTCTTATCTTCATTCTTGGCACAGCGGTGGCGCGGTGGTAAGCGAGGGCCATGCTTAGCTCGCCAGATTCATATCGCACTCGTCACCGTGGCGTACGACGTATTTTTTCTCCACCTTGAAGGATTTGGAGCTGCTAGTGGCGCGCACCTTCCCCCTGTTAACGCCGGACGTCATGCCGCCGCCCGTTCCGGCCTCGTTGCCGGTCACGGTGGCGATGACGCTTTCGCTGAGCAGGAAAACGGGGTCGCCGTTGAAACGGACCATCTTTGCTACTTCCATGCTTTTGCTCAAATCGGCGACGATGGGATAGGGAACCGGCACCATGTTTGGCCCCATCGGCGTCTTGCAGACGTCGGGCACCAGGCTAACGGCCTTGAATATGCTGTTCTTGCGGGCACCTGTAGGCATAAATTCCTCTTAAACGGTTGGCGACGTTTTTTTGTTGGGCGCGATTGCCGGACGAGGAGCCAATGTGGTCTTGACGTCCTGCGCTCGCTCGCGCAATGCAACAACGTCAGCATGGGTCAGCATCCGCGCCTCGAGCACGCGCACGCCGGGCTCGGTGGCGACGGTGGCGCGCCAGACGCACACGACGGTTATTTTCTTTTCAGGCTTGCTGGTGTCCGGGGCTGCGTCAATGATGAGCGTGTCGAGCTTGGCCGCCAGTTCGCCGATTCGTCCGTCCTGAAACCGGACCAGCACGAACGGCAGATGACCTGGAAGGGCGAAAGACAGGCAGGTGTCGCCAGAGGCGTCCTGCACTCTTCCCGGGCCTGCCGGGCACAGATTGCACAGATTGCACAGCGTAACGGTTTCATCGCCGCTCAGGTGAGGTGTCACCTGCTGGTCCGTGGGCGCGCCGTTCCAGTACGCGAAGTCGAAGTCGGCCGGCAAATTGGGATGGCGCTGTTCCAGCCATTGCTGGTCGTAGGTCCCCGCCAGTCCCAGTCGCGGTCGCCACGCGCGCCCAACGACACCAAAGCCCTGCGGGGTGTATGCCTCCCCGAACCGGGCAATGGGCTGGCTGGACGACTCTATCTGCGGCCCCGGCACACGTGTGAGCCTGGCCGCGTGACGATACCAGCCCTCGGCAAAGCCGCAACCGACCGGGTTTTGTTCATACACGCTGTGGGCGATTGCCTCCGGCGCGTCGCCCCGGCTTGCCGTGTCGGGCTGCGGTATGCGGCTGGGCAAGCGATATTTTTTGCCCACCCGCGTGGCCGCTTGCTCGGTGACGAGAACTTTGTTTTCGCCGCCATAGGCGTATTCGTAGCGCAGCGGCAGCGTGGTAACGGGCAACGGCGCTGTGAGCTTCCATTGCGGCAGCGTGAGCATGCTCAGCGCCCGCGTCAACGGATGGCGCTTGCGCCATTCGCGCGCACCCTTGATCGTCAGCACCTTGCGCAGCACGATAGGACCTTCCAAGGCGGTGGCGGTCAACCGCGCGCACTGTTGCCGCCATTCTGCGATTCGCTCTGCAGAAGCGTGAAGCGTCGGATTGAGGCCGTGAGGTTCGGGCGGCAAATCCGGCGTGGTGGGCGCACCGTTGATCTTGAGAGCGACATGGAAGAGCTTACTGGCTTTGCCCTGCGGCGCGCACGCATCAGCGATGACGATCACATCGGTGTGCGGTTTGTAGGGCGCCAAATCGGACTCCTGCCTGACGCTGGAACGGTTCAATTCACCGTAAAACTCATCGGTTGTCACCAGCGGCGTTTGCACTGGCGCGAGCGCGAGCTTGCCGTCGTCCTGCAATTCGAATGTGAGCCTCATGACCACACTGTGAAAGCGCTGGTCGTGCTGGTCGAGGCCGTCGAACGCCATCGCGGGGAAAGGCGTGAGGTTGCGAAATTCCATTTGTGGGGGCCGGTTAGTTGATATCGACGTCGTTGCCGGATATCTGCACCGGTCCGGTCGCATCGACGCTCACTTGGGAACCGTTGATGAAAACCTTTCCGTCCGCCGTCATCTTCAGTCTCGCCAGTCCGACCGTGATCGACAACTCGTCGCCAGCCGTGATCGAAATCGTCTTGCCGACCTTGGTGATCTGATTGATGCCGACGACGGTGGCCATGAGCGTGCCGACGTTGAGGTTATAGGCGAGGCCGACGTTTTCCATGCGGCCCATGCCAACGTTCTGCATGTAGGCCATACCGACGGTTTCCGTCTTCATCCGGGCGACATAGGTGGACCAGTTCTTACCGATCTCGTCCTTGCGGTTCTTGCCTATCGTCTTGCTGCGGTTGCCGCCGATGCCAATGGTTTCGTTTTTATCAACCTGCTCGGTGCGGTTGTTGTGGACCGTAATGGTCTCGTCGTTGTCCACCGTTTCGGTGCGGTCGTGCTTGATGTGTGTGGTTTCGTCGTGGTCGACGGTCTTGCGACGGTCGTTGCCGACCCATTTGTCCTCGTCATGCTCCACTTCGGTGAGTTGATCCCGCTCTGCATGCAGCCACAGCTGCTCTCTGCCCTTCTTGTCCTCGAAGCGCAGCGCATTGGCGTTGGCGTAACTGCCGTTCGGCGTTGAACGGGACAGGATGCCGCTCTGGGTCTGGTTCGCCGGCAGATCCCATGGCGGCATGTTGTGCGCATTTGGCACCATGCCTGTGATGAGTCCGCGATCGGGATTTCCATCCAAAAACTGGACGAGCACTTCTGAGCCAATGCGTGGGATCGAGGTTATGCCGAAGTTCGAACCTGCCCAAGCGGTCGCCACGCGCAACCACGCGGAACTTCGTTCGTCGAGTTTGCCCACCCGGTCCCAGTGAAACTGAACTTTGACGCGTCCGTACTGATCGGTGTGGATTTCATCGCCCTTCGGTCCGACGACAATGGCCGTTTGCAGGCCATACATTTTCGGCTCGACGCTGTTGTAGCCTCGGCCAGGACGCCACGGAATCTGCTTGCGGATGCAGGTCAGCCGGTTTTCGTAGTGTGACGGTTCGCTGCCACCGTTCTGGTAGTTGTTGCTCGCGGTATGGTGAACGTCAAGGATCAAAAATTTCAACGCTTCGGCGCCGTCGACTTCATCGAAATGGCCGCTCAGCTTAAACCAACGTCCGGGCTGGGCGAAGCGGTCGTTCCCGGCGCCCTCGAAGTGCTTGCCCGCAGCCTCGATTTCCTCCAGCCGCAGCCGCACCTGGGCGTCTCCGTCCGCGCTGTTTTTGAATCCATAGGCCCCCGCGTATTCGTACACTTCCATGGGCAGCACGTTGCCCTGCTGGTTGACCGTGGGGAGTTCCACTGATATGGACTGCGGATCCTTGAAGTTAAAGCTCGACAAGGCAAAGCTGGCCGCCATCACGTTGCGCACAGGCGTCCACTCACCCAGCGCGTCGTCCTCTTTGGCGCCGGCGGCACGCTGAAAAGGGATGTCGGCGCGCTGCCCATCGATGGGCGCAGCTCTAGTCGAGTCGTCGGACAGGATAAGGGTATGGCCGCTGGCCGTGTGCTCGTACCAGTAATGCCAACCTGCCTGTTCCCAGCGCCGGTGCAGGTAGTTGTAGTCCGATTCCCCGTATTGGCAGGCATCCGTCATCTCCGGGTCGTCGCCGTGGATGCGCAACTCGGAGGCGCGTAGCCGGTAGTCAGCGAATATCTCGTCGGTCTGCTGGATCAGAGTCTTGTTGTGGAAAAGGTAGTTGTCTTGACGAAGACGCAGATAAGCCATCCAAGGCAGCAGCAACATTTCGTAATACACTTGGCCGCCGTCGGCTCGTACCCGGCGGAACTCGAACACGTAGCCGTTGAAGTAGCGCATGCTGCCATCCTCGCGCACCAGTTCGACGGTCACCATTTTGCCCTGCACGTCCTTGAGCGCGATGCCAGCATCGTCGGAGATGATTTCCACCGCAAAGCGGAAGTCACGCGACAAAGTTTCTTTTGCCTCAAGGCGATTTGCAACCATTAGCGCCGACGGGCCATCCTTTTTGGGAAAGCTCAGGCGCAGTAAACGATTGGTCTGCCGCACCGCGCATGTCAACTGAAATGCCGCCTCGGTAATCGTGCTCATGTTTTAATTCCCGGAATTTGGTTGTTTGCGATCTGCTACGGACGAACGCTGCCGCTCGAAACCCTCGTAGGGCACGGACTTCGCCTTGGGCTTCGCGAAGCGAACTGAACTGCGTCAGGGGAGTTGATGAACAAACTATTAATAGTGTTAATACTGCAACAAATTGCAATAATACGCTAAACAATCTCAACTGTCCTTGAGCTCGGGTGCGGACAGGGGCACTTCCAGCTGACCGGCAAGGAAGCCGACCGCGACGGCTACCGCGTGCTTGGCCGGTTGACCTGCACGCCTATACTGTCATCTCCGCGATGTCGACGTGGAGATGCCTTCATTTAACTTCCTTTCAATAATCTTTCAGGAGCCGCCGATTAAAAAATCCGTCGTGGTATACAAAAAAATCCCGGAATGTCTGCTGTCCTCGCTGCAAAGCGAGTTCGACGTCACCTATTTCGAAGAGATCAATGCGTCGAACCGCGCAAGGTTCGTCGATGCCATTCGACGCAGCGATGGCTTGCTCGGCGCCAGTGTCAGGCTGTCCGCAGACATGCTGGAGCAAGCCTCCCGCCTGCGTATCATTTCGACGATTTCCGTGGGGGTCGACCAGTTCGACGTCGATTACCTGACCGGGCGCGGTATCCTGCTTGCGCATACCCCGAACGTGCTGACGGAGGCAACGGCGGACACCATTTTCGCACTCGTGATGGCCAGTGCACGGCGGGTCGTCGAACTCGCCGAATTCGTCAAGGCGGGGAAATGGACGAGCAGCATCGGTGAAGCGCTTTACGGCGTCAATGTGCATGCGAAAACCATCGGCGTGGTGGGCATGGGGCGGATCGGCCACGCCGTGGCGCGCCGTGCCCATCTTGGATTCGGCATGAATGTCTTGTACTACAGCCGGTCCCCGGCACCCGATGCCGAGGCAGCGTTCAGTGCGCGCGCGGTTCCGCTGGAAACCCTGCTGGCGCAAGCCGATTTTGTGTGTGTGGTGCTGCCCTTGACGCCAGCAACTGAGCGGCTCATCGGCCGGCGCGAGTTCGCCCTGATGCGTCCGGATGCGATTTTCATCAACGGCTCGCGCGGCGGCATTGTCGATGAATCCGCTTTAATTGAGGCATTGCAGCAGGGGCGTATCCGCGCGGCCGGCCTGGACGTGTTCGAGCGCGAACCGCTATCGGCCGATTCGCCGCTGCTGAACATGGCCAATGTCGTCGCGCTTCCACACATCGGATCGGCAACTCACGAGACGCGCCTGGCGATGGCGAAACTGGCGGTGGAAAATCTCAGGGCGGGGCTGAGGGGAGAGCGTCCCCCTTGCCTGGCCAATGCATCGTTCAACAACATGGGAGGCGGATTATGAAGGTGTCAGACAAGGTCGCGATTGTAACCGGCGCAGGGAGCGGAATCGGCATGGCAGTTGCGCTGGCGCTCCTGCAGGCGGGCTACCGCGTGACGCTCGCCGGGCGGCGACTGGCGCTCCTGGACAGCGTCGCAGCCGAGTCGGGTGTTGCGGCCGACCGTGTCATGCCGGTCAGCACCGACGTGTCCGACCAGCAGTCCGTGCAGGCGATGTTTGCCAAGACCAAGGAGAGGTTCGGTCGTCTCGACCTTCTGTTCAACAACGCCGGCATGAGTTCTCCGAAAGTGCTGCTGGAAGATCTCACCCTCGAGCAGTGGAAAACGGTGCTCGATACCAACCTCACCGGTGCATTCTTGTGTACGCAGGAAGCGTTCAAGCTCATGAAGAGCCAGGCACCGCGCGGCGGACGCATTATCAATAATGGTTCGATTTCAGCGCATTCCCCGCGGCCAAATTCGTCTCCCTACACCACCACCAAGCATGCCATTACCGGTCTCACCAAATCGGCATCGCTGGATGGCAGGAAGTACGACATCGCCTGCGGTCAAATTGATATCGGTAATGCGGCATCGGACATGGCAGCGAAGATGGCCAAAGGTGTGCCGCAGGCAAATGGCGACATTGCGGTCGAACCGCTGATGGATCTCGAGCACGTCGCCAATGCTGTACTGTATATGGACAGCCTGCCGCTCGACGCGAATGTGCAGTTCATGACCGTCATGGCCACCAAGATGCCATTCATCGGCCGGGGGTAGTTGCCCAGTCCCGTTTGATCGCTGTCGAGCGTGCTGTTGCGGCGCAGAAATGGGGCCCGTAAGCGCGGGCCCCGTCACGAATTACTTCTTCATCTCGTCCTTCTTCATCGCATCCTTCGTCATCTCATCCTTTTTCATTTCATCCTTCTTCATGTGATCCTTCTTCATCTTATCCTTGTGCATGGCCTCTTTCTTCATCGGCTCCTTGGCCATGGCGTCCTTCTGCATGGCGTCTTGCGCGGAAACGGCACCGGCGGCCAGCATGCAGATCGACAGGATGGTGGTGGTGATGGCTTTCATGGTAATGCTCCTTTGAGGTGGGGTTGGAAATGACACTTCAGGGTAGGACTAACTACCGCCGAACCAGTTGTATCCCTGGTTTTCCCAGTAACCGCCGGGATACGTATTCGTGACAAACAATGCCTGTATATGTTTCGGATTCTTGTACCCAAGCTTGGTGGGCATGCGCAGTTTCATCGGGTAGCCATAGCGCGGCGGCAGTTCCTGCCCGTCATAGGTCAGCGCCATCAGCGTCTGCGGATGCAGCGCGGTGGCCATGTCGATGCTGGTGAAATAGTCGTCGGCGCACTTGAAGCCGACGTATTTGGCCGACAGGTCCGCGCCGATATGGCGCAGGAAGCGCCCGAACGGCACCCCGCCCCATTTACCGATCGCGCTCCAGCCCTCCACGCAGATGTGGCGCGTGACCTGGGAAGTCTGCGGCAAGGCGCGCAGCCGGGCCAGCGTCCATGGCGCGCGCGCGGCAATCAGGCCGCTCAATTCCAGCTTCCAGGCATCGCCATCGACCGACGGCACCTCGTCTTCGCCATAAAAGGCGTTGAAAGGGAAGGGCCGCGTGATCATCGATTCGGGATAGGTCGGCGCCAGCCGGTTGGGATCGAACAGCAGCGCTTGCGCCTTGTCGTTCCAGGTCGAGATCCTGGCCAGCGCGCTGTCGACGGCGCTTTCGCTTTCGGCTGTGCAGCCGGTGAGCAGCGCCAGTCCGCCCAGCGTCACGCTGCGTTGCAGGAAGGCGCGGCGTGACGGCGAGCTGACCTTGCGCAGGGCGTCGGCCAGCATCTGCGCGCCGTCGGGATTGGTGAGGATCGATTTTTTCATGCCAGTCTCCTTAGCGTCCGCGCAGCATGGCGATCAGGGTGCGCGGCACCAGCGCCACCATGACCAGATGGGCAACGATGAATGCCACCAGCGCCGCCATGCCGATGAAATGGACCCGGCGCGCGCCCTCGTAGCCACCCACCAGTTCGCGCAGAATCGGAAACTGGACCGACTTCCACAGCACCAGCCCGGACACCACGATCACGATCAGGTCGGCCATGACGAACAGATAGGCGGCGCGCTGCACCGCGTTGTAGTGGCGCGGATCGGCGTGCGCCAGGCGTCCGCGCAACGCCGCGCCCAGGTCGCGCAGCAGGTCGGCCGGCCGCAGCGGGAAAAATTTGCGGCGCAGGCGGCCGCCCAGCAGGTTGACCGCCAGGTAAATCAGGCCATTGGCCACCAGCAGCCACATGGCGGCGAAATGCCACTGCAGGGCGCCGCCCAGCCAGCCTCCCAGCGTGATGGCGCGCGGGATGCTGAAGCCGTAAAAGGCGGTGGCGTTGTAGATGCGCCATCCGCTGAAGATCAGCAGCAGCACCGCGGCGGCGTTGGTCCAATGGGTAAGGCGCAGCCAGAGTGGATGAATCGGCGCGCGGGCGTCTTTGACTTGGTCGGCATTCATGGCATACGATGGGTGGGCGTTGGTCATGCCAGTAAGTTCGCGCCGGGGCGGCGATTGGTTACAGCCCTCGAAAAAAATATATTTGCAGCATTGCGTAACCAAACAGGCGCATGGATCGAATTCACTCTCATCAGGCCGAGGACCGGCTGCGCACCCTGTTCCTGAGTGGCATGGGGGGCGACGGCCAGGCTTACCGCCAGTTCCTGCAGGCGATGGCCAGCCACCTGCGCGCGTGGTTCCGCAGGCGCATGAGCCGCTGGCCGGATGAAGTCGAGGACCTGGTGCAGGAAACGCTGCTGGCGCTGCATAACCAGGGTGCCACGTACGACACCGCGGTGCCCCTGACGGCCTGGGTGTTCGCGATCGCGCGCTATAAGCTGATCGACTGGCTGCGCCGCCACGCGCGCCAGGGCACCTTGCACGAACCGCTGGACGAGAGCAATGAACTGTTTTCCAGCGCCGACGCCGAGGCGCAGGAAGCGCAGCGCGATCTGGAGACGATCATGCGGGATCTGCCGCAGCAGCAGCGCAACGCCATCCTGCACACCAAGGTCGACGGATGGTCGGTACGCGAGACCGCAGCGACGCTGCGCATCTCGGAAGCGAATGTGAAAGTGGCCGTGCACCGCGGCCTGAAGGCCCTGGCGGCCAGAATGAGAAAGCAGCCATGAAAACCGACGACCTGATCGACATGCTGGCACGCGAACCGGGGCCGGCCGCGGCGCCGCCGAAAACGAAGATGGCGCTTCTGGCCGGCGCCGGCCTGCTTGGCAGCGCCATGCTGATGATCGTCTCGCTCGGCGTCAATCCCCAGCTGGCGGCATTCGCGCGCATGCCGGCGTTCTGGATCAAGGTCGCCTTCGTGCTGGCGCTGGCGGGCGGCGGCTGGGGCGCCGTGGCGCGCCTGTCCCGGCCGGGCAGCAGCACGGCCGGCCTGCCGCTGGTGCTGGCCTTGCCCTGGCTGGTGATCGCCGCGCTATCGGCGCTGCTGCTGCTGCCGGCGGACCCGTCCGAGCGCCTGGCGCTGATCCTCGGCCACACCTGGCGCACCTGTCCCTACCTGATCGCCTTCCTGTCGCTGCCCCTGTTTGCCGGATGTGTCGCCATCATGCGCGAGCTGGCGCCGACCCGCCTGCGCCTGGCCGGCGCCGCCGCCGGATTCGCCGCCGGCGCCAGCGCCGCCTGCATCTACTGCCTGCACTGCCCCGAGATGGCGGCGCCCTTCATCGGCATCTGGTATTCGCTCGGCATCCTGATTCCCACGGCCGCTGGCGCGGCGCTCGGGCCACGCCTGCTGCGCTGGTGATGTTCCGGACCCTGTTCATGTTCAAAACAAACCGCCGGCCAGAGACCGTCGTCCCCGCTTTCGCGACGCCTACACCAGCGGCAACGCCGTCGTATCCTTAATGCGCTGCAAAGCGAAGCTCGATTTCACATCGGCCACCGCCGGGTGGGTCAGCAAGGTCTGCATCATGAAGCGCGAAAAGTGGTCCATGTCCTCGACGTGCACGCGCAGCAGATAATCCATTTCGCCCGTCATCGCATAGCAGGCCACCACTTCCGGCCAATCCTCGACCGAGCGCGCAAATTCGGTGTGCGGCGAGGTGGCCGGCCGCCGCGCCCCGGCCGCCCCGGCCGAGCCGTCGCTGTGCTTTTCCAGCCGCACGTTCACATACGCCAGCAATCCCAGCCCGATCCTGGCCGGGTCCAGCAAGGCCACGTACTGGCGGATCACGCCGGCTTCCTCCAGCCGCTTGATGCGGCGCAGGCAGGGCGAGGGCGACAGGCTGACCCGGTCGGCCACGTCCTGATTCGACAGCCGTCCATCCTGCTGGAGAATGGCGAGAATTTTGCGATCTGTTTTGTCCAGCTCAATATGCGGCATGGAACCTCCAAAATTGGCATTTCGACGCAATATTATTGCTCAAATCGCGCATTTGTGGGTGCGGTTTGAAATTTAATGCCGGGGTCCGGAGACTATACTGGGCGCTAAAAACACGAGGAGATCGCCATGCAATTCCAGCCTTGGGACAACCCGATGGGAACCGACGGCTTCGAGTTCGTCGAATACGCCGCGCCGGACCCGAAAGGGCTGGGCGCCCTGTTCGAGCAAATGGGCTTTTGCGCCATCGCGCGCCACCGCCACAAAGACGTGACGCTGTACCGCCAGGGCGACATCAACTTCATCATCAACGCGGAGAAAGATTCGTTCGCGCAACGCTTTGCCCGCAAGCACGGGCCATCGGTGTGCGCCATTGCCATCCGCGTGCAGGACGCGGCCTACGCTTACCAGCGCGCGCTGGCCATGGGCGCCTGGGGCTTCGACAACAAGACCGGGCCGATGGAGCTCAACATCCCGGCAATCAAGGGCGTGGGCGATTCCCTGCTGTACTTTGTCGACCGCTGGCGCGGCAAGGGCAGCGCGCCCGGCGCCATCGGCGATATCAGCATCTACGACGTGGACTTCGTGGCCATTCCCGGCGCCGCCGCCGCCCCGGCGGGCACCGGCCTGACCTATATCGACCACCTGACCCACAACGTGCACCGCGGGCGCATGAAGGAGTGGGCCGAGTTCTACGAAAACCTGTTTAATTTCAAGGAAGTACGCTACTTCGACATCGAAGGCAAGCTGACCGGGCTGAAATCCAAGGCGATGACCTCGCCGTGCGGCAAGATTCGCATCCCCATCAACGAATCGTCCGACGACAAATCGCAGATTGCCGAATACCTCGACCAGTACCACGGCGAAGGCATCCAGCATATCGCCCTCGGCACGGACGACATTTACCGCGCCGTGCAGGGCTTGCGCGAGAACGGTATCGTATTCCAGGACACCATCGACACTTATTACGAGCTGATCGAGCGCCGCCTGCCCGGCCATGGCGAGAATGTCGATGAACTGCGCCGCCTGCGCCTGCTGATTGACGGCCACAGCAACGAGAGCGAACGCGAACTGTTGCTGCAAGTCTTCACCCAGACCGTGATCGGGCCGATCTTCTTTGAAATCATCCAGCGCAAGGGCGACCAGGGCTTTGGCGAAGGCAACTTCCGCGCGCTGTTCGAGTCCATCGAACTGGACCAGATCAAGCGCGGCGTCCTGCAGGACAAATCGGTCGCATGACGGCCGGGATTGAGGCACACTGACATGAACGACAGGAGCGGATGGCGGCCACAAGCCGGACCGTCCGCCGTACAGGCAACCGCCCATCAAGCATTGCCGCAGCCATACGGAGACTGACAATGAATGCACCCGCCGACCGCACCGCGCTACAGGCCGCGCCGGACCCCGAAATCACGCTCGACGACAAATGGACGCTCGAACGCGGCCGCGCCTTCATGACCGGCACCCAGGCGCTGATCCGCCTGCCCATGCTGCAGCGCGAGCGCGACCTGCGCGCCGGCCTGAACACCGCCGGCTACATCACCGGCTACCGCGGTTCGCCCGTCACCTCGGTCGACATGACCGCGATCAAGGCCAAAAAGCACCTCGACGCGCACCACGTCAAGTTCCACCCCGGCATGAACGAAGACCTGGCCGCGACGGCCGTCTGGGGCACCCAGCAGACCAATCTGTTCAAGGATGCCAAATACGACGGCGTGTTCGCCATGTGGTACGGCAAGGGGCCGGGCGTGGACCGCTGCGGCGACGTCTTCAAGCACGCCAACAATGCCGGCAGCGCCAGGTTCGGCGGCGTGCTGGTGGTGGCCGGCGACGACCACGCCGCCAAATCCTCCTCCACCGCGCACCAGAGCGACCACATCCTCAACGCCTGCGGCATTCCGGTGCTGTACCCGTCGTCGGTGCAGGAATACATCGACTACGGCCTGCACGCCTGGGCCATGAGCCGCTACACCGGGCTGTGGGTGTCGATGAAATGCGTCACCGACATCATCGAGTCTGGCGCCGTGATCGACTTCGACCCGGAGCGCGTGCAGATCGTCACGCCGACCGATTTCACGCTGCCCGAGGGCGGGCTGAACATCCGCTGGCCCGACACCGTACTCGACATGGAAGTGCGGATGAACAGCTACAAGTGGTACGCGGCGCTGGCGTACGCGCGCGCCAACCGGCTCAACCGGATCATCTGGGACAGCCCGCACGCGCGCATCGGCATCATCACCGCCGGCAAATCGTACCTGGACACCCGCCAGGCCCTGGCCGACCTGGGCATCGACGAGCGCACCGCCGCCGACATCGGCATCCGCCTGTACAAGATCGGCATGACCTGGCCGCTCGAAGCCGAAGGCGTGCAGCACTTCGCGCGCGGGCTGGACGAAATCATCGTGGTCGAGGAAAAGCGCCAGATCCTCGAATACGCGCTCAAGGAAGAGCTGTACAACCTGCCCGACAGCCAGCGCCCGCGCGTGGTCGGCAAGTTCGACGACACCGGCGAATGGTCCAACAAGGGCGGGGCGGGGCACGGCGACTGGCTGCTGCCGGCCACCTACGAACTCAATCCTGCGCAGATCGCGCGCGCCATCGCCAGCCGCCTGTCGCACTACTGCGCCGGCCACCCGGTCGAGCAGCGCGTCAAGGAACGCGTGGCCTACCTCGAAGCCAAGGAACTGGTGCTCAAGAACGTCAGCGCCAAGCCCAATGCGCAAACCGACCGCACGCCTTTCTTCTGCTCCGGCTGCCCGCACAATACCTCGACCAAGGTGCCGGAAGGCTCGCGCGCGCTGGCCGGCATCGGCTGCCACTACATGGTGCTGTGGATGGACCGCGAAACCTCGACCTTCACCCACATGGGCGGCGAGGGCGTGACCTGGGTCGGCCAAGCCCCGTTCACCAACGAAAAGCACGTGTTCACCAACCTCGGCGACGGCACCTATTTCCACTCCGGGCTGCTGGCGATCCGCGCGGCGGTCGCGGCCAACGTCAACATCACCTACAAGATCCTGTTCAACGACGCCGTCGCCATGACCGGCGGCCAGGCCTTCGACGGCCCGCTCGATCCCGGCATGATCAGCCGCCAGATCGCCGCCGAGGGTGTCACGCCCATCATCGTCGTCACCGACGACCCCGGCAAATACCCGGACGACTACAAATGGGCCGAAGGCGTCACCGTGCGCCACCGCAGCGAACTGATGGACGTGCAGCGCGAACTGCGCGACCAGCCGGGCGTGTCGGCCATGATCTACGACCAGACCTGCGCGTCCGAAAAGCGCCGCCGCAGGAAGCGCAACGAGTATCCCGATCCGGCCAAGCGCGCCGTCATCAACGAAGCCGTGTGCGAGGGCTGCGGCGACTGCTCGGTGCAGTCGAACTGCCTGTCGGTCGAGCCGCTGGAAACCGAACTGGGGCGCAAGCGCCAGATCAACCAGTCGTCCTGCAACAAGGATTTTTCGTGCGTGACCGGCTTTTGCCCAAGCTTCGTGACGGTGGAAGGCGGCGCGCTCAAAAAGCCGGACAAGCCGGCCACCAGCGCCGCCGCGCCGCCGGTTCTGCCGCAGCCTGAACTGCCGTCCACCGCCCGGCCGTATGGCATTCTGGTGACCGGGATCGGCGGCACCGGCGTGGTCACCATCGGCCAGATCCTGGCGATGGCCGCGCATGTGGAAGGCAAGGGCGCGGTGGTGCTCGACATGAGCGGGCTGGCGCAAAAAGGCGGCCCGGTGATGTCGCACGTGCGCCTGGCCGACCGGCAGTCCGACCTGCACTCCACCCGCGTGGGCACCGGCAGCGCCGACCTGGTGATCGGCTGCGACCTGATCGTCACCGCCAGCCGCGATGCGCTCACCCGCATGGGCGAAGGGCGCACCTGGGCCGCGATCAACTCGACCGGCACCTCGACAGCGGCATTCGTCAAGAATCCGGACTGGCAGTTCCCTGGCGATGCGTCGCAGACGGAGATCGTCAAGGCCTGCGGCAGCGGACGCGTGGACTTCGTCGACGCCGGCAAGATCGCCACCGATCTGATGGGCGACTCCATCGCCACCAATATGTTCATGCTCGGCTACGCCTGGCAGAAAGGCCGTGTGCCGCTGTCGGAAGCGGCGATCATGAAGGCGATCGAATTGAACGGCGTGTCGGTCAACTTCAACAAGGCGGCCTTCACGTGGGGCCGTGGGGCCGCGCACGACCTGGCCTCGGTGGTGCGCCTGACCACCCCGGGGAAGGTGATCGAATTCAAGCGCGCGCAGTCGTTCGATGACATCGTCAAGCGCCGCGTGGAACTGCTGACGGCGTACCAGAACGAAGCCTACGCCGCCCAGTACCGCGGCTTTGTCGAACAGGTGCGCACGGCCGAGGCCAAGCTGGGGCAGGGCACGCGCCTGTCGGAAGCGGTGGCGCGCTATCTCTACAAGCTGATGGCCTACAAGGACGAATACGAAGTGGCGCGCCTGTACACCGATGCTGCCTTCAAGGAGAAAATCGCCGGCATGTTCGAGGGCGGCATCACGCTCAAGTTCCATCTGGCGCCGCCGCTGCTGGCCAGGCGCGACAAGGACGGGCACCTGGTCAAGCAGGAGTTCGGCCCGTGGATGATGAAGGCGTTCGGCGTGCTGGCCAGGCTGAAGGGCCTGCGCGGCACCGCGCTCGACATCTTCGGCTACACGGCTGAACGCAGGATGGAGCGGGCGCTGGTCAAGGAGTACCGCGACACCGTCGCCGGACTGCTGCCGCGGCTGACGGCGGACAATCTGGCGCAGGCCGTTGCCATCGCCAGCATCCCGGAAGGCATCCGCGGTTATGGTCACGTGAAGGAGCGCCATCTGAAGGCGGCCAAGCAGAAAGAAGCATCGCTGCTCGCTTCGTTCGGCGAACCGGCGGTACTCGCGAAGGCGGGTGCCCACACCTAGCACGCGCGCCCGCCCGCTACTGTACTATGTCGCGTGTTCCCGCCTTCGCGCGAACGCCGACCATACAAGGAACGTGATGAACACCGCCAAAGGCACCTTCGACGTCAAACTCCAGCCACCTCCGCGCGGCGAAGGCGGGGGCCGCCTGGCGGTCGGCCGCATGCTGATCGACAAGCAGTTCAGCGGCGACTTCACCGGCGTTGGGCAGGGCGAGATGCTCTCGGCCGGCAACCCAGCCGCCGGCTCGGCCGCCTACGTCGCCATCGATCACATCACCGGCACCATCGGCGACAAGCACGGCAGCTTCGCGCTGCAGCACGTGGGCGTGCTCGATCAGGGCGACAGCAGGCTCTCCATCGTCATCGTGCCCGGCTCGGGCACCGGCGACTTTGCCGGCATCAAGGGTGAACTCAAGCTCGACATCGTCGGCGGCGCGCACCACTACACGCTCGAATACACCCTGCCGTAACGCCGCACCGCTCCGGGCATGGCAAACAAGGCAATATGGAGACGCATATAATTTCCGTTCCTGTATTTGTCTGGATGTCGCATGCCGCTTCGTTCCGTCCTCCTGCCGCGCCGCGAAAGCACGCTGGCGCCAGGCTCGCTGGAATCGCACCAGCGCCTGACGGTGCAGGGCAAGTGGAGCGCCGAAGCGCGCACGCTGGGCAAAGGCGCGCTGTTCGTGCCGATCGCCCAGCCCAAGGCGCGCCTGGTGATGGCACTGCTCGAGCCAACCGCGCCCGACTCGCGGGTGGAAATGCGCTGGAACGGCCTAGCGCAGCGTTTCTACAAGAGGAATATGGCTGGGACCTATACCGCCTTGGGACGCGGTCCATTTCACAAACGTCGGCGGAATGCCAGTGGCAAACGGTACCGACTGAAGAAAGGTTCTCGCACATTTAATTCGCACGGTCCATGATTGGCCACCAGCATGCCCGGCCTGCGCGCCACGATCGGGTTCGTGTCCATGCACGTGCCATGGTATGCCTTCGGTATCGATCCAATCAAATTTGAACCCGTATTGGGTGCGTGGTTCCGCAACAAACGTATTTCTGACCCCATGCGGTATCAGCGAAAGCAACTCATTACACTTTTCACCAGCATATATGCGCCCGTTAAAGAGCAGTGCTTCAAATTCGCTCTTTGTTGCCCTTGTTGGCCGCGGCAATCCCGCCGAAACCCATTGATCGACGCCAAAAAGTGCGGCCAGTCCAATTGCCTCATTCATATGAGTCTCCAGGCTATAGTAAGAAATATCATCATATTGATTTCCCAACTGTTCGCAATCGAAATTGCATATCCTGTACTTGCAGAGCCCTTGGCACCGCGCCGTACTGCTGGGAAGTGATCGGCCAGCGCCGCGAGCATTTTCCCCTGAACTTTGGGCCAGTCGTATCGAGTCACCATTGTCGACAAGTAGACGTACAATTAAGCTTGAAAGATGCTTAACGTTACGACGGTCCAACCAGGGGAGAACCGCATGTGTTTACATCCGCACCACCACCATCGTCCGCATTCGATTTTCTGCATCATCCCGCCGCATATTCTTGTCAATATTGCCAAGAACGGCTCGCCGCAGCAGCGTGCGCGCGCGCTGGACACGCTGTCGGCCGACTCCTCGGTGCGCCAGTTCCGCGCCACCGTGGCCACCGCCCGCGCGTTCAGCCCACAGCGGGCCAACGCCATGCCGGGCACCCAGCCCACTTTGCAGCGCACCGTCTACAGCGCCACACATGAAGAAACCCTGCCCGGCAACGTGGTTCGGCTGGAGGGCGCGCCCGCTGCCGACGACCTGGCCGTCAATGAAGCCTACGACGGCCTGGGCGCCACCTTCGATTTCTTCCTGAAGGAACTGCAGCGCAACTCGATCGACAATGCCGGCATGCCGCTGCTGGCCACCGTGCACTTCGGCCAGGACTATGACAACGCCTTCTGGAACGGCCAGCAGATGGTGTTCGGCGACGGCGACACCACGCTGTTCAACCGTTTCACCATTTCGCTCGACGTGATCGGCCACGAGCTGACCCATGGCGTGACCGAATTCGAGTCCGGGCTGGCCTATCAGGGCCAGTCGGGCGCGCTGAACGAGTCCATTTCCGACGTGTTCGGTTCGCTGATCAAGCAATACGCCTTGCAGCAAAGTGCCGAGCAGGCCGACTGGCTGATCGGCGCCGAGCTGCTGGTGCCGGGGCCGGGACGCACCGCGCTGCGCTCGATGAAAGCGCCGGGCACCGCCTACGACGACGCGGTGCTGGGCAAGGACCCGCAGCCGGCGCACATGAAGCAGTTCGTGCACACGGTGCAGGATAACGGCGGCGTGCACATCAATTCCGGCATCCCGAACCATGCGTTTTACCTGGCCGCGACCGCGCTGGGCGGCAATGCCTGGGAAAAAGCCGGCCGCATCTGGTACGACGCCTTGCTCGACCCTCATCTCAAGAGCAACGCCTCGTTTCGCGCTTTCGCAAAGTTGACTGTAGCCAATGCCGATAAGCTCTACGGAGCCGCCAGCGACGAAACCGGGGCCGTGCGACAGGCATGGCACAGCGTCGGCGTTCTCTGACAGCGGCCGGTGAGTACGCGGCTCGCCGGGCGCGCACTTACAAGGACCAGCCATGCATATTGAATTACACACGGAGGGCGGATTTGCCGCCATTCCCGGCTTGACCCGGCCGATCGTGCTCGACGACGTGGCCGCCAGCGCCGCCGACAGCGGCACCCTGGACGCGCTGGTCGATGCGGCGCTGGCGGAACAGCGCAGCGCGGCGGCGGCACCGCGCAATTTCCCCGATGCGCGTTCCTACCGGCTCAGCATCGAGCGCAACGGCAGGCACGACCTGTTGTCCGCCAGCGACGCCCAGGTGCCGCCGGCGTTCAAGGCATTGATGCAATTTGTGAAACGGCACGGCCATCGCTAAGCCCCCGGTCGTCCTCGCGAACGCGGGGGGCGACAGCGCTCATTCCTGCTGCAAACGAATCGTGCCGACACCGGTTGGCGTCGAGCACGGTTCCTCATCAAACGCGATGTCTCCCAGCGGGCTGGCCACGCCATCGGCCTGCAAATCCTTGAAACCGAACAGGTCGCGGTCCATCAGGTGGCTCGGCACCACGGTCGACAGCGACGAGAAAATACTCTCCACCCGGCCCGGATACTTCTTTTCCCATTCGCGCATCAAGCCCTTGATCTGCTTGCGCTGCAGGTTTTCCTGCGAGCCGCACAGGTCGCAGGGAATAATCGGGAAGCCTTTGACCTCCGCATAGCGCTCGGTATCGGATTCCTTCACGTACGCCATCGGGCGGATCACGATGTGCTTGCCGTCATCCGATTGCAGCTTGGCCGGCATGCCTTTCAATTTCCCGCCAAAGAACATATTCAGGAAAAAGGTTTCGAGGATGTCGTCGCGGTGGTGGCCCAGGGCGATCTTGTTGCAGCCCAGTTCGTCGGCCACGCGGTACAAAATGCCGCGGCGCAGGCGCGAGCAGAGCGAGCAGGTGGTCTTGCCTTCCGGGATCAAGCGCTTGACGATGCTGTAGGTGTCCTGGTTTTCAATGTGAAAGGGCACGCCCAGCTTGGTCAAATAGGCCGGCAGGATATCGGCCGGGAAGTTGGGCTGCTTCTGGTCGAGGTTGACGGCCACGATGTCGAACTGGATCGGGGCGCGCTCGCGCAAGGTCATGAGAATATCCAGCAAGGCGTAGCTATCCTTGCCGCCGGACAGGCACACCATCACCTTGTCGCCATCCTCGATCATGTTGAAGTCGCCAATGGCCTGGCCGACCAGGCGGCACAAACGCTTGTGCAGTTTGTTGTTTTCGTAGGCGACCTTGTCGTCGCTGCGTTCGATGACCGCCTCGCTCATGCTGCTTCCTTGATCTGAAATACTTCCACGCCCACGCCTTCGCAGTCGGGATACACATCCGGTTTCATGGTCGATACCCGCACCGCCCGTACCAGCGGATGGGCCAGCATGGCGCGCACCACATCGTCGCACAGGGTTTCCTGCAGGTGGACGTGGCCCTGGGCCATGCGGCGCGCGATGGTTTCGCGCATGAAATCGTAGTCGACCACTTCGTGCAATTGATCTTCGCGCGGGGTCGACAGGGCCAGCGGAATGTACAGGTCGACATTGATCAGCACGCGCTGCTCGCCCTTCTTTTCGAAATCGTGCACGCCGATGTTGATCATGACTTCATAGTTGCGCAGAAACAGGCGGCGGCAGCCGGCGAGCGATGGATGGGACAGGGCGGACAGCATAGAAAACTTTCGAAAATGAAGAGGAGTTATTTGGTCAGGAACATGACGTCGCGCGCCAGCGGCAGCAGATGCTGGCCGCCATCGACCAGCAAGGTGGTGCCGGTGACGGCGCGCGCGCGGGCCAGGTAGCAGACCGCGTCGGCAATGTCTTGCGGGTCGCTGGAGCGCCCCAGCGGGGTTGCCCGATGCGCCTGTGCAAAACCGTCCGGGCTCTGGTCGCCCGACACCATGGTCAGGCCGGGCGACAGGCCCACCACGCGCACGCGCGGCGCCAGCGCCTGGGCCAGCATGGTGGTGGCGGTTTTCAGCGCGGCTTTGGACAGCGTGTACGACAGAAAATCGGGATTGAGATTGTCCAGCTTCTGGTCGAGCAGGTTGATCACCACGGCCTGCTGCCCGTCGGGAGTGGCCGCATGCAGGGCCTGGGCCAGCAGCAGCGGGGCGCCCAGGTTGGCCTGCATCAAAGTCGTCAGCAGGGAAGGCGAAAACGCCGTGGCGCTGTCGAATTCGAATTGCGCGGCGTTGTTGACCACGCAGCCCAGCGGGCCCAGCGCTTCAATCGCGCGCGCCACCAGCAGGCGCGTGGCCGCTTCGTCGCCCAGATCGCATTGCAGCAGCGCGGCGCGGCGGCCGAGCGCGCGGACGGCGTCGGCGGTGTCCTGCGCTTCGCGCGCCGAGTGGCGGTAATGCACGGCCACGTCCCAGCCGGCCGCCGCCAGAGCGAGCGCGATGGCGCGGCCGATGCGTTTGCCCGCGCCGGTAACTAATGCGGTCTGATGGGTGGTTCCCTGCATGATTGTTGATAGTGTCCCGTTGTGGCTACAATGCCGGAATGTCCTTACCTGAACCCGATCGCGACGCGCTGGCCGCGTCCCATGCCCTGCAGCAGCAGATTGCCGATGAAATCGCCCGCAACGACGGCGCGATCACCTTTGCCCGCTTCATGGAACTGGCCTTGTATGCGCCGCGGCTGGGTTACTACAGCGGCGGCGCAGCCAAGCTGGGCCAGGCCGGCGATTTTACGACCGCGCCCGAGTTGTCAAGCTTGTACGGCGCCGCGCTGGCGCAGACGGCAGCCGCTATTATCGCCCAAAGTGCGCCCAATCTCCTCGAATTCGGCGCCGGCACGGGCAAACTGGCGCGCGACGTGCTCACCGAACTGGCCGCCCTGGGCGTGCGGGTGGACAGTTATTCCATCATTGAACTGTCGGGCGAACTGCGCGCGCGCCAGCAGGAAGCCCTGCGCGACTTTCCCCAGGTGCGCTGGCTGGACGATTTTCCCGCATCCTTCAGCGGGGTGGTCCTGGCCAATGAAGTGCTCGATGCCATGCCGGTCCACCTGGTGCGCAAGGACCAGCACTGGCAGGAACTGATGGTGACGGTCGAACAGGGCACGTTCGCCTTCACGCCGCGCCCGTTGAGCGAGGCGCTGGCCGCCCAGCTGGCGCGCCAGGTCAGCGATGCCGAACTGCTGCCGGACGGCTACGTCACCGAATTGCACCCGCTCGGCTGCGCCTTCATGGCCTCGCTGGCGCGCATGCTGCAGGCGGGCAAGGGCGCCGCCATCCTGGTCGACTATGGCTTTCCCGCCCACGAGTATTATCTCGAACAGCGCAACGCCGGCACCGTGATGTGCCACTACCGCCACCATGCCCATCCGGAACCGTTTTACCTGCCGGGCTTGCAGGACATTACCGCCCACGTGGATTTCACCGCCATGGCGCTGGCGGCCCAGGATGCCGGGCTGGACGTGCTGGCCTATATGAACCAGGCGTCCTTCCTGATCGCGGCCGGGATTGGCGACTTGCTGCTGCGCTACGATCCGGCCGATCCCAAGCGCTATCTGCCGCAGGCGAACGCCGTGCAAAAATTGCTGTCGCCGGCGGAGATGGGCGAGCTGTTCAAGGTGCTGGTGGTCGGCCATGGCATCAGCCTGCCCGGGCCGCTGACGCACGCCGACCGCAGCCATCGCCTTTAGCGGGCTCTTGGCGCTGCGCCGTCCCACCGTGGCGCGGCCCGGATCGGCTATCATGAGAAACAGCTGACCTTTTCACTGCGACCCCGATCCATTCATGGCCAAGATTCATACCCACTACGACAACCTGAAAGTGGCGCGCGGCGCACCGCAGGAAGTCATTCGTGCGGCCTACAAGGCACTTAGCCAGAAATATCATCCCGACAAGAACCCGGGTGATGAAAAGGCCGCGCGCATCATGGCCATCGTCAACACCGCCTACGGCACCCTGTCGGACCCCATGCGCCGGCGCGAGCACGACGAATGGATTGCCGCCGAAGAATGGGAAATCGACTGGCTGGAAAGCACCCGCATCGAAGATGGCCGTTCGCCGGCCGACAAGGCGGCGGCCCAGTGGGACGAGCCGCACGTGCAGGCGCTGCCGCGGAAGCGCTGGCTGCGCGATCCGCGCTGGTGGGGCGGCATGGCGCTGTGCCTGGCGCTGGGCGGGGTGGCCGGTGCCTTGCTGATGGGACAAAGCCGGGTGTTCCCGCTGGCGGTGGCCGGCGCCATGGTCAAGCCCGAGTCGCGCGCCAGCGCGCCGGAGCGCGACGAGCGGGCCGATCCGTGGGCGGTGTCGCGCGCCCAGAGCGCCGACAATGGCCAGGTGCCGGCGGACGTCAAGGCGCTCGGCATCACCCAGCTGGTGGTGCCGCCACGCGCCCCCGATTGCGACAGCGAACTGCATACCCTGGTCGCGCCCAACGGCGAGCCGTGGCCGTCCCAGTCCGGCTATGTCGAGGGCTACCCGGTCGGCAACCAGGGCAAGGAAATGGAATTGATGGTGGATAACTCGGCCAATGGCTCGCCGGTGCTGGTGAAGGTGTACGACATGGACCGGCGCTCGAACGTGCGCCACGTCTACGTGCTGGCGCACGACAGCATCACGGTGGACCAGCTGGCCGCCGGCAAGTACGAAGTGCGCTATCAGAACATCGAGGTGGGCGGCACCAAGGCCGACTGCCTGCTGCGCCACAAACGCGCCACCCTGGCCGCGGGCAGCGCCGCCACCACGACCCCTTAGGTACTCAGGTTCTCGATCAGGCCCATTTCGCCCGACGACATCAGCTTGTCGATATCCATCAGAATCAGCATGCGCTCGTCGATGGTCCCCAGCCCGATCATGTAATCGGAATTGAAGGCCGTGCCCATTTCCGGCGCCGGCTTGATCTGGTCCGGCGACAAGGTCGTCACGTCGGACACGCTGTCGACCACCATGCCCATGATGCGCCCGCCGATGTTCAGGATGATGACCACCGTGAACTGGTCGTACACCGGCGTGCCCAGGTTGAACTTGATGCGCATGTCGACCACGGGAATGATGATGCCGCGCAAATTGATCACGCCCTTGATGAATTCGGGGGCGTTGGCAATGCGCGTGACCGCTTCATAGCCGCGGATTTCCTGCACCTTGAGGATATCGATGCCGTATTCTTCGGAACCGAGCGTGAAGGCGAGAAACTCGCGGCCGATCCCGTCCTTGGCGGCGGTGCTGGCGCTGGAGGTGGAGGAGGTTGCTATCATAGCGTCGTGGTCCTTCTTATAAGCGGCCAGGGCGGCCTTGCGATGCAAGAGTAGCAGAGTCTCCATCCATTGACGAGGGGGACGAATCTTGCCGTAGGAAAAAAGCCGCACCGGGCTTGAATTCATGGCCAGCCTGGCAAGCTGGCGGCCGCCGCTGTCGCATCCACGCATCGAAACCCCGGCGTATCTGAGCGATCTGACAACGGCTCGTGCCCATATTTAACTTTTCCCCTCCGCTGCCGTAATATACTGACGCAATAATTGCGCACTGGAAAAAGCGTGCCCGCCTGCGCTGGTGACTGGAACCTCCCAAATGAACCAACTTGACGGCCTTACCGCACTGATCATCGAGCCCCATGCCGGCATGCGGGCGAGCATACACAATATGCTCAACCTGTGCGGCTTGACCAAGATCGACCACGCCGGCAGTTCCAACAATGCGATCAAACACCTGGGCCTGAAGGCCTTCGACCTGATCCTGTGCGAATACGACCTCGACGGTGGGCAGGATGGCCAGCAGCTGCTGGAGGATTTGCGCCACCATAAGCTGATCAGCCTCTCGACCATGTTCTTCATGGTCACCGCCGAAGGCAATTACGGCAAGGTCGTCAGCGCCGCCGAACTGGCCCCGACCGACTACATCCTCAAGCCCTTCACCGCCGACCGCCTGCTTGAACGGATCGCGCGCGCGCTCGACAAGCGCAATGTGTTCATGCCGGTGTATCAATTCATGGAAGTGGGCAACCAGCGCGATGCCATCGAGGCCTGCATCGATGGGGTGCGCGCGCACCCGCGCTATGCGATCGACTTCCTGCGCCTGCGCGCCGAGCTGCATATGTTCCTGGGCGAGCCGGCCGAGGCCGAACCGATCTACCAGCAATTGTACGAAGCCAAGGCGATCGCCTGGGCGCGCCTGGGTCTGGCCAAGACCCTGTTCATGCGCGAGCGCTATGCCGAAGCCCAGTCGATCCTGGAGCAACTGGTCGATACCAACAAAAAATTTGTCGACGCCTACGACTGGCTGGCCAAGACCCACGCGGCGGTGGGCGAGCTGGACAAATCACAGACGGTGCTGAGCAATGCCGTGGCGGTGTCGCCGCACGCGGTGCGGCGCCTGCGCAAGCTGGGCGAAACGGCGCTTGAAACGGGCGATACCGACACGGCTGAAAAAGTCCTCAAGCAAGTGGTGAGCAAGGCCAAGTATTCGGAATTCCGCGATCCGGAAGACCACGTCAAGCTGGTGCAAACCCTGGTCAAGAAAGGCGATCCGGTCCAGGCCGCCGCCGTGATCCGCGACCTGGACAAGTCCATGGGCGGGCAAAAGAATACCGCCGCGTGCAGCGCGATTTCCTCGGCCCTGGTGCACGAGTACACCGGCAACGAGACCCGCCTGAACGAATCGCTGGAAGCGGCCTTGAACGCCTGCAAGGACGCGCTGGGCCTGTCGCCCGAGGTCAAGATGGAGCTGGCGCGCAATTGCCTGCAAAATAATATGGAGGAGGGCGCCGCCGACGTCATGCGCGACGTGATGCGCAATGCCTCCAACAATGCCGCCATGGCCAAGGCCATGAGCGTGTTCGAAAAAGCCGGGCGGCAGGACCTGGGCACCGCGCTGGCCCAGGAAAGCCGCCAGGCCGTGGTCGACCTGGTCGCCTCCGGCGCCAGCAAGGCCAAGGAAGGCGATTTCCGCGGCGCCGTGTCCTTGATGGTCGAGGCGGTCAACAAGCTGCCGGACAACCCGCAAGTGGTGTTCAACGCGGCCGTCGCGGTGCTCAAGTGCCTGGAAAACATGGGCTGGGAAGAAAGGCTGGGCCAGTACGCGCTGTCGCTGATCGACACCGTGCGCCGGCTCGACCCGGTCAATCCCAAGCTGCCCGCGCTGGCCGGCCTGCACCAGCAGATCCTGAAAAAATACGACAAGGTGCGCGCCAAGAAGGCGTGAGGCCCTGGCGTTTTACCCTGAACCCGGTTTGTTACTTTTTCCATAGGCAGCGCTTCACCGATGACACCCAACGGCAATGACACCCGCAAGGTGCGCGCCACGCTGCTCAACAAGGTGTGCGGCGACGAAGACATGTTCGCGCTCGGCACCTCGGTGGCGCGGGTGGTGCAGATGGCGTCGTCCGACGACCAGGGCACCCACGACCTGGCCTATTACGTGCTGTCGGACGTCGCCTTGACCCAGCGCATTCTGCGCCTGTCCAATACCGCCCGCTACCGCACCGCCTCGGGCAGCACCGTCACCACCATTTCCCGGGCGATTTCCCTGCTCGGCTTCGACAACGTCAAGACCACCGCGCTGGCCATGCTGCTGGTCGATGCGCTGTCGAACAGCGCGCACGAGCAAAGCGTGCGCCTGGAACTGGAAACCTCGCTGTGCGCCAGCCTGGTCGGCCGCGAGATGGCGCGCTTTTCCTTCTACCAGGGCGCCGAGGAAGCCTCGATCGGCGCCTTGTTCAAGAATCTGGCGCCGCTGCTGGTGGCCTCTCACGAGCACGAGCGTTACCGCGAAATCAATGCGCTGACCGCCGGCGGCAAGCATACGCAGGGGCAAGCGTCGCAGATGATTCTCGGTTGTACCTACGACTCGCTGACGGAAGCGGTGATGGCCGAGTGGAAAATCCCCGACGTGATCGTGCGCACCCTGGCGCCCTTGCCGCCGGGACCGCAGAAAGTCGCGGCCAACCGCGGCGAGTGGATGCGTCAGGTCGCCGCCTTCGGACTGGAAGTGTCGCAGCTGCTGGGCCGCTCGGCCAATCCGGCCGCCAGCGCCGAGGCGCGCGCGCTGCTGACCCGCTACGGCGTGGCGCTGAACCTGGATGCCGAGAAAATGGAGGCCTTGTTTTCCACCGTCCAGGAAGAGATGAGCGGCCTGCTGCAAAGCATGAATATGCAGCCCCAGCCGCGCGTGCTGCAAAGCGATCCGGAACCCAGCGGCTTGCCCAATGTGCTGCTGCTGGCCACCATGGATGCCGGCGAAGAGGACAGCGGCGGCGTGCATCCCAGCGGCAAGCCGCTCAATGCGCGCGAACTGCTGCTCAACGGCGTGCAGGATGTCACCCAGATGCGTGCCTCCGGCCAGGGCAAGGTCAATGAAGTCATCCTGGCGGTGCTGGAAACCTTGTACCTCAGCATGGGCTTTCGTTTCGCCACGGTGTGCCTGAAGGATGCGCGCAGCGGCCAGTTCCGCGCCCGCCTGGCTTTCGGCGAAGACCATGCGCGCCGCCAGGCCGGCTTCACGTTCCCGGTCGGCGCCAGCCGCGATATTTTTCATCTGGCCATGGAAAACGATGCCGACCTGATGATCGCCGACGCGTCCAGCGCCAAGATCCGCGATCTGTTGCCGTCCTGGCACCGCGTCTTGCTGCCCGATGCCAAGAGTTTCATCATCCTGCCGCTGGTGGTGGGCAAGGTGCAACTGGGCCTGTTTTATGCGGACCGCATCCACACCGCGCCGGAAGGCGTGCCGCCCGATGAAACCTCGCTGATCAAGGCGCTCAAGGGCCAGGTGCTGGTGGCGCTCGCGCCGTAGATCCCGGCGCCCGGGGGCCGCCCACGAATTCGTGGAAGTGCGCCGCCGTCATCGGTGGGCCGAACAGGAATCCCTGCGCTTCGTCGCAACGCTTTTGTTGCAGGAAGCGCCGCTGGGCCAGTGTTTCCACTCCTTCCGCAATGACCGGCATGCCCAGTGCATGGGCCAGGCTGATGGTGGCACTGACGATGGCCGCATCGTCGGGGTCGGACTCGATGTCGGTCACGATGCCGCGGTCGATCTTGATGCGGTCGAGGGCGAACAGTTTGAGGTAGCTGAGCGAGGAGCAGCCGGTGCCGAAATCGTCGATGGCCACCCGGATGCCGCGTTCGCGCAGCTGGCGCAGCAAAACGCGCGTGGTTTCCGGATCCTGCATCGCGGCCGACTCGGCAATTTCCACTTCCAGGCGGTTGGGCGCGACCTGGCTGGCCTGCAGCAGCGCGTCCAGGCGCGGCAGCAGTTCGCGGGCATGGCACTGGCGTGCCGACAGGTTGATCGCCAGGCGCAGGTCGTGCATGCCCTGGCGCTGCCATTGCGCCAGCAGTCCGATGGCTTCTTCCAGGATCCAGTCGCCCAGCGGCAGAATCAGGCCGGATTCCTCGGCCACGGGAATCAGGTGCGCCGGCATCACCAGGCCGACCTCGGGCTGGTGCCAGCGCAGCAGCGCTTCGGCGCCGATCACGCGCGCGCTGGCCAGGTTGACCTGCGGCTGCAGATACAGTTCGAATTCGCGCCGTCCGAGCGCCAGGCGCAGGCGTTGTTCCAGTGCGAGGCGTTCATCGATGGCGGCGTTCATGCCGGCCGAAAAGAAGCGGAAGTTGCCGCGCCCCGCGCTCTTGGCTTCGTACATGGCCAGGTCGGCGTGGCGCAGCAGCGTGCTGCCGCTGTCTGCGTCGGCCGGAAACATGGCGATGCCGACGCTGGCGCCGCTGTGCACGGTTTTGCCATTCAGTAAGTACGGCTTGGACAGCGCGTGCACCACGCGCAGCGCCACCGCACTGACCAGTTCGGGATTGAGCTTGCCCGACATGGCGACGATGAATTCGTCGCCGCCCAGGCGCCCGATGATGTCGACGTCGCGCAGCAGCTCGCGCAAGCGCTGCGCCACTTCAACGAGCAGCAGGTCGCCGGCCTGGTGGCCTTGCGAATCGTTGATTTTCTTGAAGTGGTCCAGGTCCATGAACAGCAGGGCCACGCTGGTGCCGGCGCGCCTGGCCTGGGCCAGCAATTGCTCCAGGTGCTCGTTCAGCGCCAGCCGGTTTTCCAGCCCGGTCAGCGCGTCGCGGTGGGCCAGCTGGTAGATATGCGCCTGGGCGCGGCGCTGCTCGGTCAGGTCATGCATGATGCAGACGAAGATCGGCGCGCCCGCCGGCCACACCGGGCTGACCGAAATGAGCAGAGGAAAGCGTTCGCCGGTGCTGGCCACGCCTTCGAGTTCGCGTTCGGCCAGGTCGGCCTCGGCCAGGCACGCCAGCGCCGCGCTTGCCCCGCCCGGCGGCAGCACCAGCAGCGTCCCCAGGCTCTGGCCGGGCAACTGGTCCACTTTGCAGCGAAACAGCCGCGCGGCCGCGGGGTTGCCGGTCAGCAGGATGCCCTGCTGGTCGACGGTGACGATGGCGTCGCCCGCGTGGTCGAGGATGGCTTGCAGGCGCGATTCGCGCTCGCGCAGGCGCAGGGTCGCTTCGTCGACCTGGGCCTGGACCTTGGCGCGTTCGCCGCTGAGCACCAGCATCAGTGCGGCGATCAGCCCGGCCAGCAGCACGCCGCCCGACTGCACGCTCCAGCGTTGCCAGCTGCCCGCGCCGGCCAGGTAGGCCGGCGCCGGCGCCAGCCGCAGCAGGTAGTCGCGGCCGCCAAACGCGAGCAGGAAGCGGTGATCGGGCGGATGGTAGTTGACCCCGATGGTGTCGAGCATGCGCACCGGCGCCCGGCTTGAGCTGACATCGTCGAGTTCAAGCTGGAAGTCCGGAAAGCCGCTGGCCCGCATCGCCGATTCCACATAGGTATCGATGCGCAGGGCCAGGTCGAGCGCGCCCAGCGGCGGACCGGTGGCGCCGCCCACCATCTGCAGCAGATGGATGCCGAGCCGGCCGTAGCGCGGCAGCAGCACCGGCGCGCTGGCGGCCGGGGCACCGGTGCTCATGGCACGGCCCAGTGTGGCCGCGCGCAGCGGCTCGGACAGAAAATCGCCGCCCTCCAGCAGGCGTTCGGGATTGGGTTCGGCGTACAGGACGGGATAGTATTCGTTCCGCTCGGGCGCCGGCGAGGCCGTCCCGGCATCGGTGAAATCGACAATCCCGAAGGGCTCGCGGCGCTCCATGGCGCGCTCGCGTTCGAACGCGGCGCGCAGCGCGTGCGGCACGCGCGGCAGCCAGGCCATGGCCAGCAATTCCGGACGCTGGCGCAAGTAGGGGCGGGCGATGACGGCGAACTGGTGCGGCGATTCGACGCCGCCGTGAATCTCCAGCGCGCGCGCCACGCCGATCAGGTAGCGCTCGTGCTCGTGCATGGCGGCCTGCAGCAGTTGCCCCACCTCCTGCGCCTTGAGGCGGAAGGTTTGCAGGTGGCGGCTTTGCTCCCACTGCAGCGTCTCGTGGTGCAGCACCACGAACACGGCCCCGGCCATGGCCAGCGGCAGCGCCACCGATAGCCGGCGCGCACGCCACAGGTCGCGCGGCTGGCCGAACGCCACCCAGCACAGCGGCGCACCCAGCAGCACGGCGGTGGTGTCGGCGGCCCACCATGCCAGCCACAAATGCGCAGCGTCGGGCGCGGCCGCGCCCAGATGGGCCAGCGCGCCCAGGCCGAGACTGGCCCGGATGCAGCCCAGGAGCGGCGTGAGCAGGACAAAGCGCAGCACGTCGCCCCCGGCCGCCAGCGCCAGATCGACGTGGCGGCGCAGCACGGCCGCGCCGAAGACGGCCTGCAGCAAGGCCGCGCCGCCCAGCAGCAGGGCGACCATGGTCGGCGCGGCGCTGCTGGCGGCCGTCAGCGGCAGTACCGCGGGCGACAGGCGCGGATCGAACAGCAGCAGGACCCCGGCGGCCAAGCCGGGCAGCAGGCGCCAGCCGAAGCTCGCCAGCATGGCCAGCGCCAGCGCGGCGGCCAGGTTGAGCGGCTGCTGCAGCGCCGAGTCGCGCGCCGCCACATAGCTGAGCCAGCCGCAGGCCAGGTAGGCCGCAGCGCCCCACACATTGGCCAGCGCCATGCGGCGCCAGCGGATCACGCGTGCCTCCATACGCCTCCGGTGGATGGGACTGGCGGGAGCTGAGCAGTGCCCCGACAATCATCGTTTGACCGGGGTCGGCGCGAACGGTTCCATAGCGCCGGCAGAAAGTCGCTTGCCGCCCTTGCGCATCTGCGCAGGCTGCGGTTACAATCACGCCCCGAAGCAAGACGTCACACGGCAAGCGCAATCGGATCGCGCAAACCGAGTTGACAGAGTTGTTGACTTGCTTCATACTCTGCGGTTCCTCGCGGAGGGGTGGCCGAGTGGTTAAAGGCGACAGACTGTAAATCTGTTCTCTATGAGTACGCTGGTTCGAATCCAGCCCCCTCCACCAAGATGTTGTAGGAAGAATGCAGTTGGTGAATGAAGTTACCTCGCGGGTGTAGCTCAATGGTAGAGCAGAAGCCTTCCAAGCTTACGACGAGGGTTCGATTCCCTTCACCCGCTCCAGGTCTTCCGTGCAATTCGAGTCGAAGCAAACGCGCAGGTGGTACAGCGCGAAATTTAGCCCTTTTAGCTCAGTGGTAGAGCACTCCCTTGGTAAGGGAGAGGCCACGTGTTCAATCCACGTAAAGGGCACCAGAATTCTCGGTGCCGGGTGTCCGGCATCGGCAGCAGCAGAAGCAGCAGTTCCAATACAGCAAAGACAGTCAGGCTGGTGCCTGGGCATTCTCAAAAACGTTAGGAGTCTAAAATGGCAAAAGGTAAATTCGAACGGACCAAGCCGCACGTCAACGTCGGTACCATCGGACACGTTGATCACGGCAAGACGACCCTGACGGCAGCAATCGCTACCGTTCTGTCGAAGAAATTCGGCGGCGAAGCAA
>CAMLIL010000012.1 GCA_946480015.1 uncultured Oxalobacteraceae bacterium
CGCAGGAGATGGAAGTTCTGCACCACCTGGCCAAGAGGGGCAATATGGACGACATCGTGTCGCGTGCGGATTATCTGGCCGGACTCGACGCGCGCTATGGTCCCTTTGCCTGCCAATTGAGCATGCTGGCCAAGAAATTCCAGTCAAGAGCGATCCTGGTTTTGGTGGAACAGCACCTGCAGTAAAGATGCGAGCCGGATATCCTGGCCAGGTTAGCCCGTTCGCCTCTTCGCCCGTGCGATTTCCTGTAGACGAAAGCCTTCAATGGACGAGCTGTAGGTGAACTTGCCATTATTGTCCCTGCGCGTTACCACAAAGGCCTCGACCCGCTGCGTCAGTGATTCCGGCTGCTCATGGCGCATGCTGTTCACCCGGGACGTCGCGGGCAACTCGCCAGGGGCGCAATTCTGGGCGGCGAGGGCCGATACTTTTTCTGCAACCGCGAGGGAAGATGTGTGCTTGAAGAAATCCGGTGGTAACACCAAAGGGCCTGCGGCGAAGGCGATGGTCTCCAAATATCCCTTCACCTTCTGCTCGCTACGCTCCTTGATGATGTCCTCACTGAGCGCGAAATGTTGCTCGAAGCTAATATCGGGGCGTAGCGTTCCCGTTTCCGCAAGGTTCCGATGCAGGTCGTCGAACACGGCGGCGTTTTTCAAGGCCTTGAGCGCGAAGTTCAGGCAGTACATGACACAGTCATTCGGGGATTTTTGTGCCCCGACCTCCACGAGCGCGAGGCGGGAGGTGTCGATTCCTCGACGCCCCATCGCGGTCAGCAATTGCCGCTGCGGTTTGAAGGTGTTTTTGTTCAAGGTGGAGGCTTCAAGGACAATGAACGTTGGATGCTGTCCGGCGAGTTTTTGTACATCGACCGTTGCATGGTGAGTTATCAGATTGCCCCCATTCGCCAAGCACACGATGGCGCGGGAAGATCCTTCGGGCACCCGTGGCAGACTGTCCAGGAAGTCGAGGGGGTTCGAATAGTGGCGCAGCTTCAGTCCCGGATGGCGCGAATTTTCCACGGCTACGAGCGCAGGCAAGTTCTCCATGTCAAGCCTCGTCATCTCCGCTTTAGGTTGCAGCTTTTTTTTGACGAGGCGTGTCGCGTCCGCCGCGTAGGCATCCAGTGCCGGATGGGAGGACCGCCCGAGTGCCCGCAACTGCGCGAGCTTCGCGTTCAGCCGGGGAGGAACGCCTTTTCGGTTGTGCGCCGGCGTGGTTTGCTGTTCCGGTTTGGGCCGCTCTGGTTTTTGTTCAAAGCTGGGTTGTGCAGCAGCCATGCCTGCCCTGGATATACATAGACCCATTTGGCAATTCTCCATTCGAGGGACGCACTCGGCATGAGGTATCCCCGGTTGAGTGGTTCTGCAGGGGAGGTGAGTTCCAGTGATTCGAGCGGCCGAACGGAATTTGGCTTCTTCAGGGCTTAATGATTTCGCGAATCGCTTAATCGCGGCGCCCGCGGTAACTCTGCGGGGCCAGTGGATCTTTCGGCGCGAGCGCCTGGAGGCGTTTGTACAGAACGCGGGTTTCCAGCAGGTTCCAGACCCGCAGCATCGCTTCCAGCGTATCGAAGGGTTTGGTCAGGAAATCTTTCGCCCCCAGCGACAGAGCGCGCCGCTTGGCTTCGGCCGTGGCGTCGGCGGTAATCACCAGGACCGGCCGGAAATCATAGGGATCGCCACGGCGCTTGAGCTGTTCCAGCACGGCATAACCATCGAGCTCGGGCATCATCAGGTCCAATACGATCAGATCCGGGTCGAAGGCGTTGTACAGCCCCAGCGCGGTCCTGGCGTCGGTGGTGCCCACCACCTGGGTCAGCCCTTCGCCGATGAACAGGTCTTCCAGCAGGCGCAGGTTGGCCGGCTGGTCGTCGATGATCAGGACGCGCGAGGCCAGTACTTCTTCTTCCATCATGTCGATTGCTCCATCAAGTCCAGTAAGGCGAAGAAATCGGGCACCTTGAGCGGCTTGGCCAGATGCCGGCAGCTTGCCGTGGCAGGCCCCACGGGCGCGCCGAGCAGTACCGCATTCCCCGCGGCCGGCGCGTTGGCCTCGGCCAGCGGGGCGCCGAGCAGGAGCAGGTGTGGCTGCAGCTGCCGTGCCAGCGCCAAGCCGTGATCGATGTCGTCGGCGAGCGTCAATTGCCAATGCGGGCGCCTCTGCAGCAGCGTGCTGACCAATAAGCGGGTGGGGACGTCGTCATCGATGCACAGGACGTGATGGGTGACCGGGACCCGTGCATGGGGTGCAGGCGCCTCGTCGACGGCGGGCAATGCGGTGTTCGGCAGCGCCGCTTCCAGCGAGGCCGGCAAGGTGAGTGTGAAGCGGCTGCCGCCGCCGGTTCGCTCGCAATGGCCGATGTCGCCCTGCATCGCCTGCATCAATGCTTTGGAGACGGCCAGGCCGAGGCCGGCGCCCTCCGTCTTGCCGCGTTCGGCGCCGAGCCGGTCGAATGGAGCAAACAGGCGGTGCCGATGCGACGGCGCAATTCCGGGGCCGGCATCGTCGATGTCGATGCAGACCATGCCGTCAGCGCAGCGCCAGCTGATGTCGACCCTGCTGTCGGACGCGCTGTATTTGAGCGCGTTCGACAGTACATTGAGCATCACTTGCAGCAAACGCTGCCGATCCGCGATGACCGTGCTGGCGGGCGCCGCGGCATCGAGGCGCAGGTCGACTGCGCGCTGGCGGGCCAGCGGCCGCATCATCGCCAGCGCTTCTGCCGCCAGCGGCGCGAGCGCGACCGGAGCGCATTCCAGCGTCAGCTTGCCTGCCTCGATGCTGCCGATGTCGAGCACTTCATTGATCAGGGAGAGCAAATGCTGGCCGGCGATACGTATCTGCGCCGCATGGTCGCGGTTGCGCGGTTCGCGACAATCGGCCTCGAGCAGTTGCGCATAGCCGAGGATGGCGTTGAGCGGGGTGCGCAGCTCGTGGCTGGTGCGTGCAAGGAATTCGGTCTTGGCAAGGCTGGCCGTCTGTGCCGCCGACGCACGACCCGCCAGCAGCAGGCTGGCCTGGTGCAGGCGTTCGGCCAGTTGGCCCAGTTCGTCGGTATTGTCGGGCGCCGGCAGGAGCGGCTGGTCGCGGGTCAGGCGTTCGGCATTCTCCGCCGTCAGGCGCACCCGCCGCACCAGCCCGATGGTAAACATCAGCGTGGCCAGCGCCCCGGCCACGCTGGCCGGAATGATGGCGATCGTGGTCCATAGATTCCAGTTGGTGGCCTGTTGCAGCTCCGCAGTGCGCTCGGCCACCAGTACCGCTTCGCGCCGCGTCATGGCGCCGATTTCGGCGCGCAGCCGATCGAGGATGCGCTTACTGCTTAACAGGTGATCCTGCAGCTCGGCGGTGCTGGCGTTGCGCTGGCCGCGCAGCTGGTCCAGGCTGGCCAGCTTGTCTTGCACCAGCGGCAGCACGCGCAGCAGGCGCTCGCGCTGTTCGGGGTCGCGCACATTGGCACGCAGCTTGGCCAGGGTGACGGGCAACTGTTCGCCGGCGGCGCGATAGGGGGTCAGAAAATCGTCACGCCCGGTCAGCAGATAACCGCGCACGCCGGTGGCGGCCTCGGCGAGGAGCGTATGCAGGCGTTCGATTTCACTTTGGACCTGCATGGTACGCAGCATGTCGGCGGTGGCGGCGGCGGTGTAGCGTTCCAGCCGGTAGCTGGTGATCGCGGAGGCCAGCAGCAGGAGCGTCGAGGCGGCGATGACCAGGCCGCCTTTCAGTGCCAGCGGCCAGTGGCGCGGATGCCGCGGGCGTATCCGGGCGATCATGCGCCGAACCCGAAATCGGCCGCCCGCACGGCGGCCTGGGTGCGGTCGCCCAGGTCCAGCTTGTGCAGAATGCGTTCGACGTGCACTTTGACCGTGCCGGTGGCAATTCCCAGCTGTTGTCCCATCGCGGCATTCGTCATACCGCTAGGCAGTAGCGCAAACACTTGCAGTTCGCGCGGCGTCAGCAGATTGCGCAACGCCGCCAGATCCGGCTGCGCCGCCCGCGCCGCCGCCTGCGGCGACACCGCCAGCGCTGCCGCAAGCAAGGTGGCCAGGGCTTGCAAGGTGGCCAGGTCCTCCGCGTTGGGCGGTGGCGCCGCCGCGGGTCCCAGCAGCGCAAGAATGCCCCGGTTCTTGTCGTCGAAGCGCAGCGGGACCAGCACTTCCAGCCCGGCCTGCCGATCGCGCCCGATGCGCAGCGCACTGACGACGTCTTGCCGCACCTGCACCGCTTGCTGGTTATGCTGCATCGCCGACAGCAGCGTGTGCGTGGGCGTGACCCGCGCGCCAGCCGGCGATACCGGCCCCTGGGCTGCGCGCACAAACAGTCCATCGCCTTGCGCCTGCAGCAGCACGCCGTCTTCGAGCGACAGGAATGACAGCGTTCTGGCCAGCACGGTTGACAGCGCTGCGGGCCGGGCCCCGTCGCTGGCCAGCACGGCGGCGCCATCGATCAGCAGGCGCCACCGGGCCGCGCTGCTTTCGCCAAGGCGATAGCGGCCGCGGGTTACCCGCGCGCTGTCGGAAGAAACGGTAGGGGAGTCTGACGGGGTCGAATGCATGGGAGTGAACACGGTTGAGCGGCGATTATATGCCACCCAGCATAGGCCGTTGCCCCCGAATGGCAGATTTTTTGTCTCGACGGGCGCCGCATACTGTTGTTCATCGGCAGTAACTGCTAGTGCCGGTCCCTGTTATTCAACTAAAGGAAATCAACGTGAAATCTCTGCTTCTTGTCGCTTCTTTGCTTGCCGCTTCCACTGTCTACGCCGCCACGGACTCGCCCGTGACCTACCATAATGTGGCGCCTGCACCCGCCACGGCGGGCGAGAAGGAAATTGCCGCACTGTTCGATCGCTGGAATGCGGCCCTGGCGACGGGGAAGACCAGCGAAGTCGTGAAGCTGTACGCGCACGACGGCATTTTGCAACCGACCGTGTCGAACAAGATCCGTGCGACCCCGGACGAGATCGGGAATTATTTCGATCACTTCCTGGCATTGAAACCGCATGGCATCATCAACTATCGTCAGATCCGCCTCCTGAACGACAAGTCGGCCTTCGATAGCGGCGCCTATACCTTCGATATCGTCAAGAACGGCAAGCCGGCCAAAGTGCGGGCGCGCTACACGTATATCTATGAAAAAATCGACGGCGACTGGAAGATTGTGAATCACCACTCATCGGCGATGCCGGAGTTTTCCAAGGACGAATAAGGTCCGATCGCTGTGGGCCGCGCAGACACCGCAAGCTGCTTCCACAGCGCGTCGAGCACCGGCTTGCGGCGTTCGATGGCGCGGAACAGACGGATCTCCAGCCGCAGCGTCCACAGGTCGCCGCCGGCGCGTACCAGCCTGCCTTCGGCCAGTTCGCGCGCAATGCAGCTCTCCGGCAGCCAGGCCAGGCCGTGACCGGAGACGGTCATGGTTTTCAGCAGTTCCGCCAGGTCGCTTTCATAGCGGTTGAGGAGGCTGGCTGGCTGGCCCGCGCGCGCCTGGATGTGCTGCACCACCCGGCCAAAGAACGAGGTCGGCCCGTAGGCGAGATAGGGCAGGGGGTTCGCCTTGCCGCCGGGAAGGCTGAACGCGGGCGATCCGGCGCGGTTGGGCACGCACACCGGCATGACCGTCTCGTCGCCAAGATGCAGTACTTCGAAGCGCTGCGCATCGAGTTCGATGGGCAGGGCGGCATGGTGGTAGCACAGCAGCAGGTCGCAATTGCCCTCGATTAGCGAGAGGACGGAATCGTGCACATTGGCAGGCAGGATGCGTGCGCGCACGGGCCCGTGCAGCGCTTGCACGGAGTTCAGCCATTGCGGGAGGAAGTTGAGCGACAGGGCATGGCCGGCGGCCACGCGCAGCACCTGGTCGTTGCTATCCGCCACCCGCAGCACGGCACGGGCGTCGTTCAGCACGCGCATCGCCTCGCCGGCGGCGGCGCTGAACATCTTGCCGGCCGGCGTGAGCACCAGCGGATAGGTGCTGCGGTCCACCAGGTCCGCCCCTACCCACGCCTCCAGCGCCTGGATGCGCCGGCTCAGCGCCGACTGCGTCACGCAGCGGTCTTCCGCCGAGCGCGAGAAGTTCCTGGTTTGAGCGAGGCTCAGGAAGTCGTCCAGCCATTTGATGTCCATCGGCGTTTCCTTGGATGCTTTTAACCATTGTAAGCGAGTCAATAGCGCAAACTATGCACGCGACGCATAGTTTCAGTGTGAATACGAATAGTGGGTCGCAGTGCCGCCGCTATCGTTACGGTATTCGAGTTTCGATCCAGGACGCACCATGAACACGCCGGTTTTCCCGAGCAGTACCCGCCATGCCTTCAAGCTGGGCATCGTCGGCGGCATCGGACCTGCCGCCACGGTGGACTTCATGAGCAAGATCATCCGCCACACGCACGCCCGCTGCGATCAGGAGCATCTGCGCCTGGTGGTGGAGCACAATCCGCAGATCCCCGACCGCACCGCCAACCTGCTGCAAGGCGGCGAGGATCCCACCGAGGCACTGTACGACGCCTGCAAACGCGTGGAAGCGAACGAGGCGACCCACATCGCCCTGCCGTGCAACACGGCGCATGCCTATATCGCGCGCATCCAGCCGCGCCTGTCCGTCCCCATCGTGAACATGCTGCACGAAACTGTCGCGCATATCGAGCGGCACTGGACTGGCCATCCCACCGTGGGTTTGCTGGCTACGTCCGGCACCATCGCCAGCGGCGTGTATCACGAGGCCGCATCCGGCCGCGCGCTGGATCTGATCGTACCCGGCGCGCGCCACCAGCAGGACGTAATGGAGGCGGTCTACGGCGAACGCGGCGTGAAGGCCGGTTATGTGGACGGGCCGTGCAAGCAAGCGCTGCTGCGGGCACTGGCGCATCTGGCCGAGCGCGGCGCCACCATTGTCATACTCGGCTGCACCGAGCTGCCGCTGATTCTGGACCAGCATCCGGCCTATCGGATCGGCACCCGCACGGTCGCCGTGCTGGATCCCACCGACGTGCTGGCGCGCTGCTGCGTCGCCATGGCGCGTGGCGAGCGCAAGGCCAAACGCAGTTAGGCCGGGCGGTGGCCGCTCAAAGGCCTCGCTCGATCAGCGTCAGCCGTTCGCGCAGTGCCGGTTTCAATCGATACAGTTGAGCCGGCCGGTGCGCTCCCGCCGATTCGAATTGTCCTGTGACCTCTTCCAGCATCGCCATCTCCGCCATTTTTCGGCGAAAGCTCACCTTGTTCAATGGCTCACCCATGAGGGCTTCATACACGCGTTGCAACTGGGGCAGGGTGAACGTTTCACCGGCCAGGTAGCACGGCAAGGAGGAATACTGGCTCTTGCTGCGCAGGCGGGCGACCGCCGTGTCGATGATGGCGCGGTGGTCGAAGGGCAGGCTGGCGGATTTGTCGACGCTCGTGAGCTTGATATCCGGATGTCCACCCCGCGCGATGACATCGAACGACACGAGCGCGTAGTAGGCGACGGAGATGGACCAGCCGCGCGGATCGCGCGCCGGCCCCGAAAACGTCGCGAGCTGTTCCAGGTAGGGAGCCTCGATCCCGGTTTTTTCCTTGAGTACCCGTAATGCCGCGTCCCGTGCATCGGCGTCTTCGGTGACATGGATAAAGCCGCCAGGCAGGGCGGCGACACCCTGGTAGGGTTCGCGCTCACGCTTGAGCAGGGCAACGTTGAGCTGCTCATCCTTGAGGGTGAGCAGGGCAACATCGACGGTGCAAATGACATCGTTCATCGCTGAGTCCAAGGCATGGCTCCAACTAAGTTCAGAAATTATCTTAAGCCGAAATCATAACAGGCTATGCAAATGCCATAGCTGTGTTGCTTCGAAAACCAATTTTAACTCACTTAGTTGCAATTATAAACGAAGTGTTTTATGCTTGGGCTACGCAACCGAAAGGACAAGTCATGAAACATCATCTTCATCTCCTGGTGATTGATCCGCAGAATGATTTTTGCGACCTGCCAGCCGCATACCTGCCGGCCGATCCACGCGCAGGCGCCCTGATCGCCCCCGCGCTGCCCGTGCCCGGCGCCCACGCGGACATGCTGAAGGTCGCCGACCTGGTGAACCGCGGCCGGGACGGCTTGTCCGGTATTAGCGCGACCATCGACTCGCACCACCGGCTCGATATCGCCCATCCGACGTTCTGGACCGACGGCGAGAAGCGCGATGTGCTGCCATTTACGCAGATCGCCGCTGCCGATGTTCGTGCCGGCCGCTATCTGCCGCGCGATCCATTGGCCTTGCAGCGCGTGCTCGCCTATCTCGATGCGCTCGAGCTTGCCGGGCGCTACACGCTGATGGTCTGGCCCGTGCATTGCGAAATGGGTACTTGGGGGCACAATGTGCATGCCGACGTGCAGGCCGCATTCGACTGCTGGGAAGACAGCGCGCTCGGCACCGTCAACCGCGTCGTGAAAGGGACCAATCCATGGACCGAACACTATTCGGCCATTCTGGCCGAGGTGCCCGATGAGGAGGACGAAACCACCCAGTTGAACTCATGCTTCATCGACCTGCTGTCCACGGCTGACCGCGTGTTCATCACGGGCGAAGCCGGCAGCCACTGCGTCAAGGCCACGACCGAGCACCTGGTGGCCAATTTCGACCAGCGCCATCTGTCGAAACTGGTGCTGGTCACGGACTGCATGAGCGCCGTGACCGGATTCGAGGCCCAGCACCAGGCCTTTATCGACGACATGGTCGCGCGCGGCCTGCAGACTGCCAAGGCCGCCGACGTATTGCCAGAACTGATAGCCAACGCCAAACGTTAAGAATGAACACCATGAAACCGATCGTACGCAGCCTCCTCGAAACCGACCTGTACAAATTTACGATGTGGCAAGCGCTGCTGCATCGGCACCCGGACGCCCAGACCGAATACGCCTTTGTCTGCCGCAATCAGCCCCAGTATCCGCTGGCGGAATTGAAGCTTGAAGTTGAACGTGAGCTGGACCATCTGTGCGCCCTGTCGTTTGCCGACGATGAACTGGCCTACCTGCGCAGCCTGCGCTTCATCAAAAGCGACTTCGTGGACTTCCTGACGGTGTTCCGGTTTCAGCGGAAGTTCATCACGGTGGAGACGGATGGCGCGACCTTGAAGATCCAGGCCAAGGGTCCGCTGGTGCACGTGATGGGTTTTGAGATCTTCGTCCTGTATATCGTCAACGAACTGTATTTCCGGCGCTTCGATCAGGATGCCGCACTGGAAGAGGGGCGCAAGCGTCTCGCCTGCAAGATCGAATTGCTGCAACGCTATGACAGCGAGACCCCATGCCGGCATCCCTTTGAATTTTTCGACTTCGGCGTGCGCCGGCGGTTTTCCGGCGCCTGGCAGGAGGAAGTGGTGGCAACCCTGGCGCAGGCCGTGCCGCGGTATTTCAAGGGCACGTCAAATGTTTACCTCGCCAAGACATACAACCTGGTGCCGATCGGCACCATGGCGCACGAATACCTGCAGGCATTCCAGTCCTTTGGCGTGCGCCTGCGCGATTTTCAAAAGGCAGCGCTGGAAGACTGGGTGCAGGAATACCGGGGCGACCTCGGTACGGCGCTCACCGATGTTGTCGGCATGGATGCGTTCCTGGCCGATTTCGACCTGTACTTCGCCAAGCTGTTCGACGGCTTGCGCCACGACTCGGGCGATCCGGTCGAATGGGGTGAAAAAGCCCTGGCTCACTACGCCAGGCTGCGGCTTGATGCACATACCAAGCGCCTGGTCTTTTCCGACGGCCTCGATCTGCCCAAAGCCTTGGCGCTGCACCGGCACTTCGCCAACCGGACGATGACAGGCTTCGGGATAGGCACGAACCTCAGCAATGACACCAATATTCCGCCGCTGAACATCGTGATGAAATTAATGAGCTGTAACGGTCAGCCCGTGGCCAAGCTGTCGGACTCCGCCGGCAAGACCCTGTGCACCGACACGACCTTCCTGGCTTATTTGAGCCAGGTATTCAACCAGGCACTTCCATCTCGCCGTCATCCGCCGAGTCAGCCCCATCACCAAACGACACAAGGCGCCCTCGAACCTGATCGGCCCGCTGGGACTGGTACTCGCTGATTTCCGCGGCGTTTTCTTCTGCCGGCTGGCCGCTACCGCGCTTGGGCGCGGCGGCCGAGCATATAAAAGCATTCACAATGTGTGCGAAGCGCGATTGGTCGTCCATGAGTCACCTTGCCGTTGGGATAGTTGACCAAGGGTAATACTGATGAATATGAGCGTGTCTGCGCTGCATCACAAAAATGCGCGCCGCGGACATCGAGTTCTGTGGTAGTGCCGGCTTCTACAACTGGCATCGCTACGATGCGGAAATAGGGCCGAATCCGCCCTAATTGAGTTCTATAGTGATGTTTTCGACAAGGAGACCAGCATGCTCAAGACCTACCACGGGAGCTGCCACTGCCAGGCAGTTAAATATGAAGCCGACCTCGATCTCAGCCAGGGAACCGGCAAGTGCAACTGCACTATCTGCAGCAAGGCCCGGAACTGGGGTATGGTCATCAAGCCCGAGGCATTCCGGCTGCTGGCCGGCGACGGCGAGCTGCTCGACTACCGCTGGAACAGCATGCAAGGCCGCCGGCGCTTCTGCCGCCATTGCGGCATCAGCCCGTTTTCCGATGGCTATGTGGAAGAGATCGGCGGGGCCTACGTGACGATCAATGTCATGACACTCGACGATGTCTCACCGGAGGAACTGATCTCCAGCCCCGTCACCTACATGGACGGGCGCCATAACAACTGGTTCAATCCACCCGCCGAGACGCGCCACCTGTGAAACCTGGCACGGCGCCGCCTTGCTGGGCACCTGGCCGGTCACGCTCTTCAGATCACGGGCCAACAGTTGCCCGGCGAGTTGCAGCGTGCGGGCGTTGGATAGCCACGATCTCATTTCGTTGGTTCGGAAACCGGTGTGCCGGAAGCGGTGAATGCGCTCCAGTTGAAGCCGTGCATCTCGTACTGGGCGGGCAGGGGGTAGCTGGCGGGCGTGCAAGGGGGCAGGGCATCGCCCAATTGCACGTTCAGCTCGGTGTAGCCGTGCAGTGCGCGCCCGACCAGGCAGGCGAGGATATAGGCGCCGTAGGCGTTGTGATGGGTAGGATCCCGGCCTGCCTGTGAGAACGCCTGGGGCGCCTGCGCCGGCCCCAGCGTCTGATACATGGCCGCCCCCATCGCGGTCAGGTCGATCAGCGGCACCTGCCGCTGCGCTGCCAGCCTGCGCACCGCCTCGTCATACCCCGCGTGGCTGTTCTCGATTAAACCGGCGGCGTTGAAGGTGCGGCGCGCGACCGGCGTGGCCAGCACCGGCAAGCCGCCGTGCTGGCGCACGTCCGCGACCAGGGCCGCCAGGAAGCCGCTGTAGGCCTGCTCCGGCGCGGAATACGCGCGCGCGTTCTCCTTCTTTTCGTCGTTGTGGCCGAACTGCAGGACCACGATATCGCCGGGGCGAATGTCGGAAGCGAGCTTGTCCCATCGCTGGCTGCTGAGGAAGGATTTCAGGGAGTGGCCATTGCGCGCATGATTGGCCACCGCCAGTGCCGGATCGATGAAACGCGCCAGCATTTGGCCCCAGGAGGCGGCGTCGCCCGTCGCTTGCGCCGCCACCGTGCTGTCGCCGGCGAGCAGGATCCGGCGGGCAGCCACCGGCTTGATCTCGATGGCGCGGATGGCATCCTCCAGGCCGGCCAGGCTGATGCTAAGCCGGTCGTCCCAGGCCCGTCCGCGCGCCTCTTCGCCGCCGAGGCTCACGCCGGGTGCGGCGCGCACGTCGGTCCATTCCTTGACCAGTGCCGGGTTGCGCACGTTGACGACGAAGCGGCGCGTCACCGTCGCCCCGGGCGCAAGGTCAACCGGCGCGCCAACCAGCTGGCGCTCTTCCGTCCACAACAAGGCGCGTAGCGCACGGTCGCTGCGCAAGGTCAGCGTGACTTGATAGTCGGCCGGCGGCACCTTGACTGCGAAGGCAAAATCGCCGCTGCCAGGACGTGACACCAGGCCGAATCCTGCCTGCTCGGCATAGGGCTTCCGGACCGCCGTGCCACCCGGCTCGCTGTTGAACGTGAAGCGCTGCGGCGCCATTTCGGCGAAGGCGTGGTTCGACGTTGCCAGGCATAAGGCCGCTGCGAGGCCGAGTAGGGAACGCGCAAAGCGAGCCGGGATAGGTTTCAAGGATGGGGGAAATGTGCTTGGCATGATGTCGTGAAAGGAAATGGATGGTACCGCAACCAAAGTGCAATGGTACCGCAACCAGGCGGTCTTGGGGAGTACTTGCTCACATGAACTTACTGTCTTTACGTCGACGAGTGCGGCGCACTTCCGGATTTCTCCACTGCCGCAGTGTGAATTTTCGTTGCCGAATTTAGTCAAATTCGCAATTGCAGCCTCAGCGCAAACCTGGGCACACTCATTGCACGACAGACACACCCGCGCACATGGTTTGAGCATGACTCCGATGCGCGGTACTCGCTCCATTAAGTTCGGTCACGGGGCGCTGCGTGCGCATGATGATTCGCGCTTGCCCTGACTTTGCATTAAAAGGATTGGATTGCGGCAGTCTCGCCCCAATGCCGCGCAGGTATCGTCCCGGCGCGATACCCGTAAATCAGGGGCATATATAATAATCAGGAGATAGTATGAAAAAAGCACTTTGCACTCTGGCAGTGGCCACCGCGGCCCTATGTGCCGCCTCGGTCTCGCAAGCCGCCGTCTGGTCCACCTCGGCACAATACGGCAGCTATAACTCGGGGCCCTATAACTTCAACAATGACATCTGGGGCGCGGGCGCTGGGCCGCAGACCATCTGGGTCAATTCTCCAAGCGACTGGGGTGTGTGGTCGAATCAGCCGAACACGGGTGGCATCAAGTCCTATCCACACATCGGTTACAACGTCGGCAAAACCATCAGTTCGTTGTCGCGCCTGACCGCCACCGTGTCGGCCACCACTCCCGCCGGCGGCGCCTGGTCGTCTACCTTCGACATTTGGGGCGGCAACAATGCCTACGAGATCATGTTATGGTTGAACTACACCGGTACGTCGAACGGCTGCGGCAACGTCAAGCCGATCTCGTACAACTGGAGCGCGGCTGGCTGTGCCATTCCGGTGTACACCAACGTGTCGGTAGGTGGCGGCACCTGGAACATCTACCGTGGCACCAACGGCGGCAACCAGGTCTTTTCGTTCTTGCGCACCACTAAGACCAACAACACCACGGTCGACGTTCTCGCCATCCTGAATTACCTGAGAAACAAGGGCTGGATGGGTGACGTTCAGATGGGCCAAGCGCAATACGGCTTCGAGATCACCTCGTCGTCGGGCGGCATGAACTTCGGTTCGCGTAATTTTAGCGTGACTGCGTACTAAGGCAATCAGCGCCCCGGGGATGCGCAAAGCCCGGGGCGTTTTTCTCAGTCGAATACGAACCGTTTACTCGAAGAGAAATCTAACTGAGGTCAACGGGACACATGCATGTCCTGGACGGTACGGTTTCTCTGTCTTATGAGTCAGCCTTGTGCTTCAGGGAGTGGAATTGAAGGGGAGGTGATCCTTCGTCCGCTCAATCCGGTTGAACGGCCGGGCATGGGCAACTTCCGTCCCTATCAGGCCACGCTTTCTGTGCTGGATGAACATCGTAGCATCGTAACCAGATTCCACAGCGGTGCGGACGGCCGCTTTCAGGTCTCCCTCGCCCCCGGCGTGTATGTGCTGCGTCCGGAATCGGATCAGGCCTATCCCTGGTCGCGGGAGCAGACGGTGACCGTACCAGAGAATGGATATATCTCTGTTCGTATCACCTATGACACGGGTATCCGGTGAGTCGATGCGGCCGGGCCAGTTCGAGATCCCACCGCATCGAACGCAAATAAAAAAGGCCGGGTTCCGCGCATGGCGGAACCAGGCCCTCGAGCGCGATTATTCTATGCGGCAAATCCAATGCGGGCAATACGGCTTGACCAGTCGCCTGCCGCGCTGATGCTTTCGTTAACGATCCAGGCGCGGCGCTGGTTCAACGGGTCAACTGTCACGGCCGAGTAATCGCCCCAGCGGAATCCGCCATAGGATGTCGGACTCGTATATACCGCCATGCCTGGTCCAGGGACGCATGGCCCATCCTGGTGGTCGCAGCCGGAGAAGCGCACCTGGGCGTTGGTGCCGGCTGCCGGGTCTGTCATTGACCAGGTCAGGAAGACATCATTGTCAATGTTTGCGACGATGGAAACATTGAAGTCGAACGAGGTCGACGTCGCGTAGAAGACATTGCTTTGGACCACCGTTGCGCTCGTGGTGTTGATCTGGTAAAACCTTGGCGTCGCGAAGCCGAAATAGTCGATGGTGTGGACTTGCCACAGCGAATCCCCGGTCTGCGTGCTCGCGTTGACAAAGCGCGCGTCCAGCGTGTCAAGCAAGGCGGTTGTGCCTGGCTGGGGAGCGGGGGGCGGCGGTGCATACGAATCGACCGGCACATCGACTGGCCCCGTCAATTGGGTGGCGTTGGGCCTGCTGGAGTTGGTCAATGTGTACATTTGCAGTGAGCTGGCACCTGGGACCGCTGCAATCAAGTACGTATTCGCATTCTGATCCAATACGACAGGCGGCGCCAGCGTGCCCACCAGGCCGGTGAAAAGGGGAACCGAGAAGCCCCGGCCGTTGTAAAGGAGGGCTTTTGCTACCGCGAACATATCGGCGCCTTTGTAACCCGTCGTGCCGAAAATATTGGCGGTGATAATGATGGAATCCTGATCCATTCCAAGTTGCGGATAATCCCAGAAATCATCGCTAAAGAAAGCGACATTTAATGCGTAGATGAAAAACGGGCCCAATGCATCCGCCGTCGTCGAGACCGCGATAAAGTGGCCCTGGACCGTGGGAGATTCCGCGAACGCTTCCGCTGTTACGATCCACCGGTTCCACACGCTGTCATAAACGGCGCGCGGGTCGAACAGCGTTTGCGCGAAATATCCAAAGAATGCCGCCAGCGAAATGCTGGTGCGCTGAGTTGGATCATCCCTTTGGAAAATGTCGATGTGCGCATTGGTTACCTCGACAAACTGAGCAATGCCGATCGCGCCATGCGTATCGGGCGGATACAATCCATCAACATTGCTTGCGCCTTCAAATTCGGGCCCGATAAGGTCCACGGGGGCGTGCGGTTTTAGTCGCGTAGTCCATGGCTTTTCAGCCGCAAACCCCTGCGCCCGCAGCTTTGCTTTCAGTGCGGCATACTTTTCGGCAGGCATGGTTGGCAGAAAGGGCTTCATGGGCGATACCGGTGGCGCCTTGCCACGCATATCTTCCAGCATCGATTCCAGCGTGCGAACCTGCGGCGCCGCTGCCTCAACTTTAGTGCCTACTTCGATGATCGAATGCCTCATTGTGTTTCTCCTTTTTGTCTTGCATAAATAGCGGCACTTGAATGAATCACGCATGGGGAGATGAATTTATGCGCGAAAAATGCTTATTGGCACGCTATGTGATATCGCGAAAACTGTACTCATCCCGCATTGGGGACTATGGTAAAAATTGAACGGATTGACATTGACTACGGTCAGGAAGTTAAAACCTCATCACGAGGCTCACGCAATGGATATATTGCCGCGCCAATAAGCAATTTTCCAGTCCGTCCAAGGTGGGCATCAGCTATGCGCCCAAGCACATCAGCGTCACATTAGGCGGTTATCGCCATGTTCAATTTCAAGCACTTTGTGGCCAAGCGGTTGCTGACCGCATCCCTGGACGGTGCCATGGCTCCGGCTGCGCGTTGAGCGAGAAGCCCATCTTGCGTAGATCCGCCGAAGGCTGAAGCCTTCGGCTTTTTTTTCGATTAAAAACAGAACGAGACATCGCCGCGTCGAAGTGGTGCTCAGGAAATTTATAGGAAACAGGCAACCACATGAATGTCTTTTAAATATAGAATACGCCAAACACAATAAACGACGGAGATAGTCATGAAACAAATGGTGTCACTTATCACTGCCATCGGCGTCCTCTCTGCGGCGGCATTCATCCCGTCGGCCGCCGCGCAGAACAGCGGGAAGACCCAGCTGGCCAAGGTCGAGGATCAGAGCGCCCGGATCAAATGGTGGCGCGAAGCCCGTTTCGGCATGTTCATTCACTGGGGCCTGTATTCCATCCCCGGGCGCGGCGAATGGGTCCAGTGGAACGAGCAGATTCCGGTGAGCGAATACGCCAAGCTTGCCGACCAGTTCAAGCCCAAGGATTTCAATCCGGAGACATGGGCCGAGGTAGCGAAGTCCGCAGGGATGAAGTACACGGTGCTCACGGCGCGCCACCACGACGGCTTCGCCTTATTCGACGATGGCGCCAATCCCTTCACCAGCGTGAATGCCGCGGCCCACCGCGATTTCGTGGGGGAGTATGTCAAGGCCGTGCGCAAGGCGGGCCTGGGCGTGGGGCTGTACTACTCGCCGCTGGACTGGCGCTTTCCCGGCTACATCATGCCCGATCTGCACAGCGATAGCGCGGAGGCCATGCGCGCACAGTATCACCGCCAGGTGCAGACCCTGCTGTCCAAATACGGGAAAATCGACGTGCTGTGGTTCGACGGCGGCGAGACCGACTGGCTGAACTTCGGCGCCGACTGGAAGCCCGCAAGCTGGGCCAAGCGCCCGAACGGCGAGCACTACAAGGGTAGCTTCAGCTGGGAACACGACAAGGTCCACACGATGCTGCGCCGTTTGCAGCCCGACGTCGTCATCAACGGCCGCGCCGATATGGAGGAGGATTTCCACGCGCGTGAAGGCGAGGGCGCGCTCGGCGACTTCGACAACCAGCACCCGTGGGAATTGTGCTCGACCATCGCCGGCGCGTGGGGCTACCAGCCCGGCAAAATGCCGCAACCGCTGGATCACTACATCCGTTTGCTCGTGAACGTGGTCGGGCGCGACGGCAACCTGCTGCTGAACGTCGGTCCCCGGCCGGACGGACAGATCGACCCGGCGCAAGTCGAACGCCTGCGCGAGATCGGCGCGTGGCTCGGCAAATACGGCCAGAGCATCTACGCGACCCGCGGCGGCCCGTTCCTGCCCGGCGAGTACGGCGCCTCCACGCACCGCGACAAGACGATCTACGTCCACGTCCTGAAATGGTCTGGCGACAAGCTGCTACTGCCTGCGATTCCCGCCAAGGTCGTCCAAGCACAGACCCTCACCGGCGGCAAGGCGAGTTTTATCCAGACCGGGCGCGGCATCGAACTCTCTGTACCGCCCGCAGGACGTAGCGACATGGACACCATCATCGCATTGGAGCTGGACTCGCCGGCCAGCAGGATCAAACCAGTGCAGTTGGCGAGTACGCAGAACAAGTAAGGATGAATGTCATGCATCGTCTCGCGGCGGCGCCGGCCCCAAGTACCGCGTTCAAACTACAACACAACCATACTTCATACATGATGAGACCACTTTTGACTGCAATGGCGGCTGCTGCTGCGACCGTACTGATTCCGGCGGCATGGGCTGCGCCGGCGCCGGCAACTGTTTCGTCGCCGGACGGACGCATTTCCATCCGGATCGAACGCGACGCCAGCCGGTTCACGGTTTCCCGCGCGGGTGAAACCGTCATCGCGCCGTCGCCGCTGGGCCTCGAACTCGACGGCGCGCCCGAGTTTGGCGAGCTCGCACTGGAACGCCGCGACGATGTCAAAGTTGACCGGAACATCCCGCTGGTGGCCACCAAGGCCGCCATGGCGCGCGACCGTTATCGCGGCGCCACCCTGGTATTCCGCGAGCGCACGCCTGCGGGCCGCCGGCTGTTGATCGACGTGCGTGCCTATGACGATGGGGTGGCGTTCCGTTACCGCATCGACGGTGCCGAGCCGGTGCGCCTGCGCGGCGAACGCACCGCGTTCGTTCCGGCAGGCGATCCCGAATGCCTGGTGTCGGTCGCTACAGGGGCGCACGAGGTGCCGTTCGAGCGTATGAACGTGTCGCAGCTGCGCACCGGAACGGCTTACGACGTGCCGGTGGTGTGCACGACGACTTCCGGGCGTACCTCGTACGCCATCACCCAGGCCCATCTCGCAGGCTACACCGGGGCGTCCCTGTGGCGCGAAGGCGACGCGTTGCGGGTACGGCTGTCGGCGGTGCCAAAGCGGCCCGGTCCGGCGTTCGTGTCGCCGGCAGGCCTGACGACGGCCTGGCGCGCGGTCATGCTGGGCGACCGGGCCGGCGACCTGATCGGCTCGCATCTGATCGGCAACCTGAATCCGCCGCCACAGGGCGACTTCAGCTGGGTGCGGCCGGGCAAGGCGGCGTGGGACTGGTGGTCGGGCCCCGTGGCTGGCATGAAACCAAGCATGGACAGCTACAAACGTTTCATCGATTTTGCCGCCTCAGCCGGGTTGCCGTATTACCTGATCGACGCGGGCTGGGCGTTGGGCTCCGGCCCCGATTGCTGGGTAGCGCTGCCGACGACCGATATCACCCGCGCCGCGGACGGAATCGACATGCCGGCGCTGGTGCGCTATGCGGCCGGCAAGGGTGTGCAGCTGCTGCTGTGGGCGCACTGGGAGCATGTTGCGCCGCGCATGGACGAGGTGCTTGATACCTACGCGCGCTGGGGCATCAAAGGTGTCAAGATCGATTTCATGAACCGCGACGACCAGGAGATGGTCGAATTCTATCAACGTGTCGCGCAGGCCACGGCCAAGCGCCACCTGCTGCTCGATCTGCACAGCGCCTACGTTCCGGACGGACTGCAGCGCACCTACCCGAACTTCATCACCCAGGAAAGCGTGATGGGCGCTGAGTGGCACAAGATGAACAACAAGATCACGCCCCGGCACAACCTGATGCTGCCGTACACGCGCATGCTTGCCGGCCCGATCGACTACACGCCCGGGGGCTTTCATAATGGCACGCCGGCTACCTTCGCCGTGCGCGAGGTGATGCCCATGACCCAGAACACGCGCGGCCAGGCGCTGGCGATGTACGTGGTGTACGACAGCCCGCTGCAGATGGTGTCGGACGATCCGGACGTCTATCGCGACGCCGCCGGATTCGATTTCATCAAGCGCGTGCCGACGGCTTGGGACGAGACGCGCTTCCTGTCCGGCACGCCGGGGCGCGACATCGTGCTGGCGCGGCGCAAGGGCAGCACCTGGTACCTCGGCGCGATGACGGCCGACGAAGCCGAAGTCGGCCGCATCGAGCGCGTATCGCTGCGCTTTTTGCCCGCCGGGCGCTACCGCGCCACGGTGTGGGAGGACGGCAACACGCCCAACGAGGTCCGGCGCGTGGAACGGGAGGTGACGCCCGGCGACGTGCTCTCACTGCACCTCGCGCCGGCAGGCGGCGCGGCGGTCATCCTGGAACGCATGAAGTGAGGAGTGCGTCGAGCTGATGGGAGGAGGCGGCACGCGGGCCAACCGGCATATTGGCTCAGGAAGGTTCGGCGCGCGCGGGGCGGGTCGCGCCGGGAAGCATATCGATCGGCAAGGGAAACACGATTGTCGAGGACTTGTCGCCGGCGATCGCGCCAAGCGTCTGCATGTAGCGCAGCTGCATGGCGCCGGGTTGTTGCGACAGTACGAAGGCGGCCTGCTGCAGTTTCTCCGATGCCTGCAGCTCACCTTCGGCATGAATGACTTTCGCGCGCCGTTCGCGCTCGGCCTCGGCCTGCCGTGCGATCGCCCGCACCATCGACTCGTCGAGGTCGACGTGCTTGATCTCCACGTTGGCGACCTTGATGCCCCAAGCATCGGTTTGCGCGTCCAGTACTTGCTGGATGTCCAGGTTCAGGCGTTCGCGTTCGGCCAGCATCTCGTCGAGTTCGTGTTTTCCGAGCACGGAGCGCAGGGTCGTCTGCGCGAGCTGGCTGGTGGCCTCCATGAAGTTGGCGACCTGGATGATGGCTTTGTCCGGATCGACAACGCGAAAGTAGAGGACGGCGTTCACCTTCACCGACACGTTGTCGCGTGAAATGACGTCCTGGGTGGGCACGTCGTGCACGATGGTCCGCAGATCGACGCGGACCATTTGCTGCAGTACCGGAATAAGGAGGATCAGGCCCGGCCCCCTCACGCCCCAGAAGCGGCCGAGCTGGAAGACCACGCCGCGCTCGTATTCACGCAGCACCCGGATCGCCGCCATGAGCAGCGGGACCAGCAGGAAGACGAGGGCGCCAATGCCGAAGCCGAAATTGATGATCATGGTGATCCTCCTGATGCTTGTTCGACGGGAACTACCTGCAAAACCAAGCCCTTCCTGCTCGCCACCCGTACCGTTTGCGACCGGTGGAGTGGAACCGGGCTCACGGCTTTCCACATTTCACCCTCGATGCGCACCCATCCTTCGCACCGGCCGGCCGCGCCGGCATGCTCGACCATGACGATGGCGCCGATCAGCGAATTGGCGCCGCTTGTCACGGGACGCCTGCGCGTCTTCACGGCAAGGCGGACAGTGCCAGTGATCAGCAGGGCGCTGGCTACCGCGAGCCCGGCAATCAGACCGGGGGGAATGCCGTAGCCCGGCATGTCGGTATCGATCAGCATCAGCGCACCGGCGATGAAGGCGACGACCCCGCCGAGGCCGAGCACGCCGAAGCTGGGCAGGAAGGCTTCAACCACCATGAACATCAGGCCAAGCATGATCAGCGCCAAGCCCGCGTAGTTCACCGGCAACAGCTGGAGGGCATACATTCCCATCAGCAGGCAGATCGCGCCGATGACGCCGGGCGCGACGAACCCTGGATTCATGAATTCGAAGAGCAGGCCATAGATTCCGGCGGCCATCAGTAGGAGCGCGACACTCGGATTGGTGATCGCCGCCAGCAGGTTGGTGCGCCAGCCCGGCTCGAATGCGATTATTGGCGCGCCTTTCGTCGTCAGGCGTTGCGTTTGTCCCATCACCGTGACAGTCCGGCCATCCAGCTGGGCCACCAGGTCAGCGATGTCGGTGGCGACGTACTCGATCACATTTTGCTTGAGCGCCTCGCCGGCGGTCAGGCTGACCGATTCGCGCACAGCGCGTTCTGCCCAGTCTGCGTTGCGGCCGCGCAGCTGCGCCAGGCCGCGCAGGTAGGCGGCCGCATCGTGCATCTGTTTTCTTTCCATGGCCGACCGCGGCGCCGGCGCGGCCTCGTCGCGGCCGCCGTCCTTCCGTTCACGATTGCCTGGCGGACTGCCGGTTTCGGGCGGCCTTTCCTGCTCCGGCTGCGGCGCTCCTATCCCCACTTCGACCGGTGTTGCCGCGCCGAGGTTGGTGCCAGGCGCCATGGCGGCGATGTGGCTCGCGTATAGGATATAGGTGCCGGCGCTCGCGGCCCGCGCGCCGCCGGGTGCGACGAACGTGGCGACCGGTACCGGCGAAGTCAGGATCGCCTTGATCACGCTGCGCATCGACGTGTCGAGTCCACCCGGTGTGTCCATTTTCAGGATGACCAGCTGATGCCTTTCCTCGGCCGCACGGGCGATGCCGCGCGCCACGTAGTCCGCGCTCGCCGGTCCGATCGCACCGTCGAGCGTCAATAGCACCACGCCCTGGGATGCAAGCCCAATGCCTGGGAGAAGAAGCGCCAGCAGGAATGTCAGCGAAGCAAGGGACTTGTTCATGCATTCTCCGGAAGTTGCCCGAGTCGTAGCACGTCCGATCGCGGACATGGCTGGTCTCATCGCGTTTATCGGACCAGTCCCGATGAGGCGGACGCACTTCAAGAGGACCATGAGTGCCAGCGCCTGTATCTGCTCCTCGCTGCATCGTGAGACTGCTCCCTTTGGTCAAAAGTTCGCCGGTTGCTTCAGATCCTGCTCGTCGCGATTGCGGCGGGCCGCGCCGTCGTCTCCACGGTGCAAGCGCCGGCGCCGCATCAGCAGGTACACGGCCGGCACCACGAACATCGACAGCAATGGCGCCGTGATCATGCCGCCGACCATCGGTGCCGCGATACGCTGCATGAGTTCCGACCCCGTGCCCGATCCAATCATGATCGGGACAAGGCCGGCGACAATGACGGCCACCGTCATGGCTTTGGGGCGCACGCGCAGGACAGCGCCGTCGCGAATCGCATCGAGCAGGTCGGCCTGCGTCGTCTTGCCTTGCTTCACGCGGACCTCCCAGGCGCTTTTCAGGTACAGCAGCATGATCACCCCGAACTCGGCCGACACCCCGGCCAGTGCGATGAAGCCGACCCCGCTGGCCACCGACAGGTGATAGCCGAGCGCCCACAGCAGCCAGACGCCGCCGGCCAGCGCGAACGGCAGCGTGGCCATGATCAGCGCCGCCTCGTCGATGCGCTGGAATGTCAGGTAGAGCAGCACGAAGATGATCAGGAGCGTGGCCGGCACCACGACCCGCAGTTTCGCCGTCGCCCGCTCCAGGTATTCGAACTGGCCGGACCACGACACGGAATAGGCGGCCGGCAGCTTCACGGTCTTGGCAACGGCCTGCTGCATGTCGCGCACGGCCGAGCTCAAGTCGCGGCCGCGGATGTCCACGTAGACCCATCCGGCCAACCGGGCGTTCTCGCTCTTGAGCATGGGCGGTCCGTCATCAATCCGGATCGCCGCCACATCGCCCAGGCGGATCTGCGCTGCGCGTTCGGTCAGCACCGGCAACTGGCGCAGCTTCTCGACCGAGTCGCGCAGCTCGCGCGGATAGCGCACATTGATCGGGAAACGCTGCAGGCCCTCGACAGTTTCGCCGACATTGTCGCCGCCGATTGCGCTGGCGACGATGCTTTGCACGTCGGCGATGTTCAGGCCATAGCGCGCCGCCGCGTCGCGGTCGATCCGGATGTCGATGTAGCGTCCGCCGTTGAGCCGTTCGGCCAGGGCCGACGACACACCCGGCACAGCCTTGACGGCGCGCTCGATGTCGCCCGTGATACGGTCGATCTCCTGCAGGTTGGTCCCGGCCACCTTGATGCCGACCGGACTCTTGATGCCGGTGGCCAGCATGTCGATGCGGTTGCGGATGGGCGGCACCCAGATATTGGACAAGCCGGGAACCTTGACCACGCGGTCGAGCTCTTCGACCAGCTTGTCCGGCGTCATGCCGGCACGCCACTGCTCGCGCGGCTTGAACTGGATGGTCGTCTCGAACATCTCGAGCGGGGCCGGATCGGTCGCCGACTCGGCCCGGCCAGCTTTGCCGAATACGCTGCGCACTTCCGGTACGGTCTTGATCAGCCGGTCGGTCTGCTGCAGCAGCTCGGCCACCTTGCCCGCGCCGATGCCCGGCAGCGCCGACGGCATGTACAGCACGTCGCCCTCGTCGAGCGGCGGCATGAACTCGCCGCCCAGCTGGGAAAGCGGCCACGCGGTGACGGCGGCAATCAAGCCGCCCGCCATCAGGGTCGCCTTTGGGAAACGCAGGACCTGTTCGAGCAGTGGCCGGTACACGGCGATCAGGGCACGGTTGAGCGGATTGCTGCGCTCGGCGGGAATGCGTCCACGGATCAGATAGCCCATCAGGACCGGAATGAGGGTCACCGCCAGGCCGGCCGCAGCGGCCATCGCATAGGTCTTGGTGAAGGCGAGCGGCGCGAACAGGCGTCCTTCCTGTGCTTCGAGCGTAAACACCGGCACGAAGGACAGCACGATGATCAACAGCGAGAAGAACAGCGCCGGGCCGACCTCGGCGGCGGCTTCTCCGATCACGTCCCAGTGCTCGGCGCCGCGCAGCATGCGCTGCGGATGGGCGCGGTTCCAGGCCTCGATGTGCTTGTGCGCGTTCTCGATCATGACCACGGCCGCGTCCACCATCGCGCCGACGGCGATCGCGATGCCCCCGAGCGACATGATGTTGGCATTGACGCCCTGGTAGTACATGACGACGTAGGCGGCCAGGATCCCGAGCGGCAGCGAGACAATGGCCACCAGCGCGGAGCGGACATGGAACAGAAAGGCCGCGCACACGAGCGCGACGACGATGAATTCCTCGACGAGCTTGTGCTTGAGGTTGGTGACGGCGCGCTGGATAAGGCTTGAGCGGTCGTAGACGGGGACGATCTCGACACCTGGCGGCAGGCCTGGCTTGAGTTGATCCAGTTTGGCCTTCACCGCGGCGATGGTCTCCAAGGCGTTCTTGCCCGAGCGCATGATAATGGCGGCCCCGGCGACCTCGCCCTTGCCGTCCAGCTCCGCGATGCCGCGCCGCATTTCCGGTCCCGTCTGAATAGTCGCAACCTCGCCCAGGCGCACCGGCACCCCGGCGGCGGTTGTCGTCAATGGGATATTGCGGAAGTCGTCCAGCGACTGCAGGTAACCGGAGGCGCGCACCATGTATTCCGCCTCGCCCAGCTCCAGCACCGAGCCGCCCGTCTCCTGGTTGGCCTTCCGCACCGCATCGATGACTCTGCCGTGCGGGATGTTGTAGGCGCGCAGCCTGTCCGGATCGAGCACAATCTGATATTGCCGCACCATGCCCCCGATGCTGGCCACTTCGGCCACGTTCGGCACCGCCTTGAGCTCGAATTTCAGGTACCAGTCCTGCAGCGCGCGCAGCTCGGACAGGTCCATCCTGCCGCTCCGGTCGACCAGCGCGTACTCGTAGACCCAGCCCACGCCGGTGGCGTCCGGCCCCAGCGCGGCTTTCGCCTGGGCCGGCAGGCGCGACTGCACCTGGTTCAGGTATTCCAGCACCCGCGAGCGCGCCCAGTACGGATCGGTCCCATCTTCGAACAGGATATAGACGAAGGAGTCGCCGAAGAACGAATAGCCGCGCACCGTCTTCGCCCCCGGCACCGACAGCATCGTGGTGGTCAGGGGATAGGTGACCTGGTTCTCGACGATCTGCGGTGCCTGGCCCGGATAGCTGGTGCGGACGATGACCTGCACGTCGGACAGGTCGGGGATCGCGTCGAGCGGTGTTTTCGAAAGGGCCCAGGTGCCCCAGACGATGATGATGGCGGTCGCCAGCAGGACCAGGAAGCGGTTGGCGATCGACCAGCGGATCAGTCTGGCGATCATTTGCCCGCTCCCGCCGTTGTTGCCGGCAGTGGCGCCCCTGCAGCCGGTGAAATGGAGGCGATCTCGAATTTGCCGTCCGCCCCCGCGCGGAACTCGAACACGACGGTGGCGCCGGCCCCGACATCGGGAGGCAGTCCGCCCGGCGGCGGCTTGAATTGCATCGTCATGGGCCCCCATTGCAGCGACGCGATCGGGCCATGGGAGATCGTGACTTCATCCTTGCCGATATTCTCGACCTTGCCGGTGCCCCGGTGAATGGGCGCGGCCGTTTGCCCGCCTTCGACGGCGCGCATGCGGCTCGCGGTGCCCCGCAGGCTCGCATCCGAGTCGATCAAAAACTGGCCGGAGACGACCACTTTCTGGCCGGCCGCGAGGCCCGTGCGGATTTCGGTCTGGCCGTCCGCTTCGATGCCGGTACCAACGTCGACGGGCAGGAACGTGCCGTCGCGCTCGACGACCATCACGACGCTGCGCGTACCGGTGCGGATCAGCGCCTCGGCCGGCACCAGCAGCACCTCCTTGCGCGCCGCCGCTGCGAAGCTGACTGTGGCGAACATGCCGGGCACCAGCTGGCCGGACGGATTGGCCAGCTCGATGCGTGCCTGGCGCGTGCGGGTGGCGGGATTGACCTCGGGCAGGATGGCGCCGACCTTGCCATTGAAAACTGTGCCGGGCAAGGCTGGCGTACGCGCCGCAACAGCGATGCCCGGATGCACCTGGGCTGCGAGGTTTTCCGGAATCTCGGCGTTGATCCACACGGTGCCCGTCCCGTTGATGCGAAACAGCGGCGCCCCGGATGTCACCGTCATGCCCTCGCGCGCGGCCAGGTCGGCAACGACGCCGCCGATCGGCGCCACGACGGTCATGCGCGGCTGCGCCTTGCCGCTCGCCTCCACATGCCGGATCTGGTCATCCGTCATGCCGGCCAGGCGCATGCGCTGGCGCGCGGCATCGGCCAATCCTTCCGTGGCCGGGGCGATGCCCATCCGCCTGACCGCCAGATACTCCTCCTGCGCGGCGACCCAGTCGGGCACATACAGCTCAAGCAGCGGCTGGCCCTTCCTGACCGCTGCGAGCGGTGCCCGCACGTGGAGCCGCTCCACATAGCCGTTGCCCCTGGCCTGTACCAGCGCGACGTCGCGCTCGTTGTAAGCGACGTTGCCCACCGCCACCACCGCCGGCGCCAGCGCGCCTTTGACGACGTTGGCCGTTCGAATGCCGAGGTTCTGCTGGACGCGGGGGCTGATGCCGACCCCGCCCTCGTCGCCGGCATCGCCCGCGTACACGGGCACCAGCTGCATGTCCATGAAGGGCGACTTGCCCGGTTTGTCAAATCGCTGGCCGGGGACCATCGGGTCGTGCCAGTACAGTACTTTTTTATCCGGACTGCGGGCCGCAGTTGCGGGCGCAGCGGGCGCCATGGCCATGCCGCGCTGAAGGCCCGTGTAATACAGCCCGTAACCGGCGGCGCCGAGGATGCCTGCCGCGGCAAGGGCGAGCAAGGTGAATGGCGGTTTCATCGCGACTCCTTCGTGGTTAGCGCCGGCGTGCGCGCGGTCGGAAACAGGAAAGTGAGCTGCGCCCACAGCCGGGCCGTGTCTGCCTCCAGCCGCAGGGCCTGCAGGCGCACTTCGATTTCGCCGCGCCTTGCCGCCAGCACGTCGGCCAGGCCGGATTTTCCGCCCCGGTAGGCAGCCATCACGGCTGCCGTGCGTTCCCGCGCCAGCGGAATCAGTTCGCTCTCGTAACGGTCATGACGCTGCCGGTCGCTCTGCCATTCGTCCAGCATCGCGCCGGTGTCGGCAATACGCGTGCGCAAGGCTTCAATGCGTTCCGCCCTGGCTTGCTCAAGCAGCGCGAGTTTGGCCGCTACCTCGCGGTCTTGCCGGTTTTTCCGGTCCCATTGCAGGGGAACCGACACGCCGACTGAAATCATGTTCGAGTAGACGGGACCACGCTGCTGGAATGCCACTTCGACGCTCCAGTCGGCTGTCCGGTCGGCCTGGGCGAGCATTGCCTCGGTCGCGGCGATGTCTTGCTGCTTGTCCAGGACAGCAATAGCGGGATGATGGGCCAAGTCGAGCGCGAGCGCATCGCGCCCGAGGCGGAGGGCGCCGATATCCGGCCTGGCGGCCAGCGGCAGGGCGGCCGCCTCGCCAATCCAGCGCGCCAGCATGGTTTTGGCCGCATCGGCACGACGGCGGGCGTCGATGGCGCGGTCTTGCACTGACCCGGCCGCGCTGCGGGCGGCCAGCAAGTCCGCCTGCGTGCCGCGTCCCGCCCGGTAGGCGGCTTGAGCCGCCTGCACTTCCAGCGTGGTCAGCTCGGCCTGCTCGGCGATCATTGCAGCGGAGTATTGCGCGTAATACCGTTCCAGCCAGGCCAGGGCGGTATCGCGCTCGATCGCCGCGGTCACCCTGTCTTTTTCGGCCAGGGATTTGTCTGCCTCCCGCACGTAGCGCTCGGCACGCAACTGGCGCTTGCCTGCACGGGTGAGTTCCTGCGAGACGCCAAGCCGGCGCATGGTCATAAAATCGTCGGCCAGACTGAAGCGGCCGGCACCATTGACCGGCAGGTTGTCGATGCCGGCCTTCAGCACCGGGTCCGGCAGCTGGCCGGCGGCGACGGCCATGCCGCGCGAGGCGGCGATGGCAGCATCCTGCGCGGGCAAGGCCAGCGATCGCTTCACGGCAAGCCGCTGGGCGTCGGCCAGCGTGAGCGGCTGCTCGGCTGCACCGGCGACTGGCGGCAACACCAGCGCCGCGCCCAGGAGGGCGAGATTGATCAGCCGGCGGTGTCCCGGCATGGGAGAGCGCGCACGACCAGGCGCGAAAAATGGGGATGGCATGAAACCTCCAGACGGCATTGAACAACATCGGCGCAGTGGCGCGACGATGACGGGCTAGGCGGTCTGGAGTGTCAAATTCGGAAACAGCAGTGTCGGATGATGAGCGGCGGCGCGGTCGACCGCTTCAACAGGGCGGCAGTCGGCGGGTCTTGCGCCGGGTCAAGCGCAAGGATGGCGCTTGCAAGCGTGACCGTCAGGCTGGTGGCCATGAACGGCTGCACCTGCGGAATCTCCGGCTTGTCGAGCGACTGGTGCCCGGAGTGAGCGTGCGTCCCGCACATGGCCGGTTGCTCCATGTCCATCCCCGCGCAGTCCACCATCGCCTGACCCATGGCGGCCGGCGGCGTCAGCATCGGGCAGGTATACGAAGCCAGCGCAAGCTGCACGAACAGCATGCTGCACAGCGCGATCAGGGCGGCAACGAAGCGGGATGGACGGGACAGTTTCATGGTTTTCCAATTGTACGCCATGGATGGCGGCCCTGGCATGCGGACTACGAGAGTGGCGCTGGTCGAGGCCAGGCTGGGATGGTGAGCTTGCCCCAGTCGGCGACCGGGAGTGGCATCGACGGTAACTTGCAGCACGGAAAACAGGGGCCGCAATGTGGCGCACTGCACAGACACAACCGCAATTCTGCGATGTAGAATCCGGACGCGGACGTGCTCAACCTGCTCAAGCGGCCGCCCTGTTTAACTGGCCGGAAAGGCGCGGTTCTTTTCTAACTTTTGGCGGTCCGCCGCCGACATCAGAGGCAGCCATGGCAAGTAAATCTGTGGCAGGTACGTGTCCTGTCGATACTGAGCTGCCGGCAACGCGGCCGGTGGCAGCCACCGGCAATCCGGCGTCGCAGCGGCTCTATCATGGAACACGGGCCGACCTGAAGCCCGGCGACCTCATCGAACCCGGCTATAGCTCCAACTACGGCAAGGGGAAGAAGGCGAACTGGGTCTACCTGTCAGCCACACTGGAGGCGGCGACCTGGGGGGCGGAACTGGCACAGGGCGACGCGCCGGGCAGGATTTACATCGTGGAACCGACCGGCCCAATCATGGATGACCCCAATCTGACGGACAAAAAATTCCCCGGCAACCCGACCAAGTCATACCGCTCGCGCGAACCACTGCGCGTCGTCGGGGAGGTCATGGAGTGGCAGGGGCATTCGCCCGAAACGCTCCAGGCGATGAAGGACCACGTCGAGCGCCTGAGGCAACTAGGCGTTGAGGCAGATGACGACTGATTGCGTGGCAGGACGCCCGGGGGCTTGGCCAAATCAAATCATCAGCGCTATGCCTTGTCTGCCCGGCGCTATTAGGGTGGCAACGATGCCGCGTTCACTGTAAAATGCGCGGATTATGTGAATGGTGTCCTCCTGCTGGCCAGCGGGAGGGTGAAACGGGAAGCCGGTGATGCGCGAGATTTCATCTTGCGCCAGTCCGGCGCAGCCCCCGCTGCTGTAAGCCTGACGACCTTGATCGAACGCCACTGTGCCGCGCACGGGAAGGCAGGATCAGGGAAGGATGAAGGCAAGCCAGAAGACCGGCCATTCATGCTTGATTGCGCAAAACCCGGGGTGTGGTTTTGCCTGTTGGCTGTTCGTTGTTTCTTCCTTCGTTGGTAATGCTGCCGCTCGCTGCGGCCGTGCATTTGTTCGCGCGCGCGGTCACCCGCCGGCTGCCTGCATGCGCGCTGTGCCCTTCCTGGAAAAAACACGGCTGCCTGGTTTTCATGCGTGCCCGGCGCGCAGTCACAGGTCAAAACATACATTGAGTTCCTTTACACTTTTTCGGTTAGTCGTCGCGATGCTGTGCGCCGTCGCCTGCGCACCCGTCCAGGCGGACACCCTGTTCGCCATCGTCACCGAGCGCGCCGCGCCAACGGCCATCGAAGCGGCCCACCGCCATCTTCTCAAGCATCCACAGGACCGCATTGTGCTGCGCACGCCGGCCCAATGGATGGCCGCGAGCGATCGCCAGGCAGGTCTCTGGGTAGCACAGGCCGGCAGCGTGCTGGCCGTTTCGCTGTTTGGCGACCCGGCGCGCCGCCTGAAGGAAGTCTTGCCGCGCCATGCAAGGGCGCGCTCGGCCGTTCTAGCCTTCAACGGCGAAGCCAGCCTCAGCCTGATGAGCCGCGACGCGCGCGGCGGCCTGCTCGACTTCCCGCCCGAGACGCTGCGTGAACTGGCGTCGGATGCGCCGCCGGAAGCGGCCCTGAAAACGGCGCAAGCCCATCCCGCCGCCAGCCATTGGCTAGACGCGCGCCGCCTGTGGCAGGGCGGCGGCACCGACAACACCGCCGCGCTGTTCGCGCATCTGCTCAATCCGGCCGTGGCACTGGCCGCGCCGCTGCCGGAACCGACACTGCGCGTGCGCGTGGGCCAGCGCGAGCTGACCGGCGCCGCCGCCTGGGGCAACGCGGCGCAACTGGGCCTGAAGGCGCAGAGCGCCGTGGTGATATTGGACCTGGCGAATATGGACAGCGCCGTTCCGGCCGCCGTCTGCCAGCGCATCGAGCAGCGCGGCCAGCCTTGCGTGCAGGTGCTCACGCGCTGGGGCGGCGCCTCGCGCGAAGCGCTGGAACGCTTGCCCGAGCTGATCGCGCCGGCACAAGCAGGGGCGCTGATCGTGCTGCAGGATTTCGTGGTGGGCGCCGCCGAAGGCCGCGAAGCCGTCACGGAAGCGTTCAAGCGGATCAACGTGCCCGTCTTCAAGGCCATCCGCCTGTCCGACCGCACCGCCGTGCAATGGCGCCTGTCGCCGGACGGCTTGCCGCCCGATTCGGTTCAGTACCGCGTGGCGCTGCCGGAACTGCAAGGCATCGGCCAGCCCATCGTGGTGGCCGCGCTGGGCCAGGCCCAGCTCGACCGCCAAACCGGCATCGAGAACCGTCCGCCGGTGGTGCTGGCGGCGGAAGCGGACCGGCTGTCCGCGCGCGTGGGCCGCTGGCTGGCGCTGCGCACCAAGGCCAATCGCGACAAGCGGGTGGCGCTGATCTATTACAACCATCCTCCGGGCCGCCAGAACATCGGCGCCGACAACCTGGACGTGCCGGCCTCGCTGTTCGACATGCTGCACGCGATGAAAAACGCCGGCTACACCGTCGGCACGCTGCCGGCAACCCCGGAAGCACTGCTGGACATGATCATGGCGCACGGCGTCAACCTGCCGGAAGACCGCGCCGCGCTGCGTGAGCTGAGCGGTACCGTCAACAGTGTCTCCGCCGCCGACTACGCGCGCTGGTTCGGCACGCTGTCGCCGCGCGTGCAAGGGGAAATGACCAGTGGCCTGCTGGGCCGGCTGCATGCCGACGTGCTGGAAGCGGAGGCCAGCGGCGAGCGGCTGCTGGGCCGCAAGCAGGGCGCTGTCATCATCAAGGAATTGCAGCACCTGGCCGAAGGCGCCGACCACCCGCAGCGTGACGCCGCGATCGCTGACCTGGCGGCGCTGGCGCAAGGCTACAATGACTGCCTGGAAGTGCGCGCCGCGCGCCGCTGCGCCGCGCTGGCTCCGCTCGTCCGGCGCCTGGGCAGTTACGGCATCGAAGGCTTGAAGGGCTGGGGCGCCGCACCCGGCAAGATCATGGTCGACAGCGGCAAGCTGCTGGTGCCGGGCCTGGTCTTCGGCAATGTGTTCATCGGCCCGCAGCCGCCGCGCGGCTGGGAAGTGGACGAGGAACTGCTGCATGCCAACACCAGTATCACGCCACCGCACCAGTACCTGGCCTTCTACCACTGGGTGCGCGACCGCTTCAAGGCCGACGCGCTGGTGCACATCGGACGCCACTCCACCTACGAATTCTTGCCGGGCAAAGCCGTCGGCCTGGCTTCGGACGACTACCCCAGCCTGATTGCTGGCGATCTGCCGGGAATCTATCCGTATATCGTGGACGGCGTCGGCGAAGGCACCCAGGCCAAGCGGCGCGGACTGGCGGTGATTGTCGACCACCTGACGCCACCGTTGGCCACCACCCCGCTGTACGACGAGCTGCTGGCACTGCGCCAGGTGGTCGAGAGTTTCGAGGCCGCCAACTCGGAGTCGCTCAAGGCACAGGCCGCGCACCTGATGCGCGAACGGGTCAACGCACTGAACCTGAAGGCGGAACTGGAAGCCTCGATGGCCGACGTGCTGGCGGTGCGCGGCATCGGCTTCGACGCGGCGGACGACGATTTGCTGGCGCACGAAGTCGGCCATTATCTGACCAAGCTGCAGGAGAAATTCATGCCCTTCGGCCTGCACATTTTCGGCCGCCCCTGGACGCAGCAATCCATCGCTCTGATGCTCGACTCGATGACGAAAGGAGGCATCGACGCACCGGACATTGCCGCCAGGCTGGCCGATTCGCCGCGCCGCGAGATGCTGGCCCTGCTGGCCGGCCTGGATGGCCAGTACATTGAACCGGGCAAGGGTAACGACCCGCTGCGCTCGCCCGAAGCGCTGCCCACCGGACGCAACTTCCACGCCGTCGACGGCGACATCTTGCCGACCCGCCTGGGCTACCAGCTGGGTGCGCGCATGGCCGCCAAAGCCGGCGCGCGCGACACTGTGCTCAAGGGCAGCGAAGGCATCATCCTGTGGGCGTCCGATGCGGTCCGCGATGAAGGCGTGATGGTGGCGTTCGCGCTGGCCATGATGGGGGCCGAGCCGGTGTGGAATGCGCGCGGTATCGTCACCGATGTGCGGCTCAAGCCCGGCGCCATACGGCGCGACGCCCTGGTGACAACCTCGGGCCTGTTCCGCGACCTGTATCCCAACCTGATCCGCCTGATCGACCGCGCCGGCCGCCTGGCGCTGGCCGCATCTGCCACCGCCCTGGCCGAGCGGGATCCGGCGCTGAAGGAAGCCTTGCAGGCGGCGCTCGCGCCGGTGCCCGGCGCGGCCTGGGGCAGCGAAGACCTGGCGCGCAACCGCGTGGCGGCCGAATGGCTGGTGCGCCAGCGCACCCTGGCCAGCTCCGGCATGCCCGCCAGCGAGGCGGGCCGCGCCGCCGCGCAGCGCGTGTTCGGCGATGCGCCTGGCGCCTACGGCACCGGCGTCAACCGCCTGACCGAGCGCTCAGGCGCATGGCGCGAGCGCGACGAGATCGGTCGCGCTTACCGCAACCGCATGGGCCACGCCTACGGACTGGACGCCAGCGGCGAGGCCAGCCACGGCGCATTCGACGCGGCGCTGGATGGCATCGAACGCACCTACCACGGCCGCGCCAGCAATTTATACGGCCTGCTCGACAACAACGACGCCTTTGATTACCTGGGCGGCCTGTCGCTGGCCATCGAGGGGCGCACCGGACGGGTGCCGGAGGCCTTCATCCTGCAGCATGCGCAGCCAGGCCGCGCCGACGTCGAACCGCTGGCCGCCGCCCTGCTGGGCGAACTGCGCGGGCGTTTCCTCAATCCGGCCTGGCTCAAGCCGCTGATGGGACATGGCTACGCCGGCGCGCGCACCATGGGCCAGGAATTCGTGGAAAATCTGTGGGGCTGGCAAGTGACGCGGCCCGACCTGGTAAAGAGCTGGGCGTGGGACGAGGTGAAATCGGTGTACGTCGACGATGCGCACAAACTGGGCCTGCCGCAATTTCTCGGCCAAGGCCACAACGCGCACGTCAAGGCGCACATGCTGGCCATCTTCATGGTCGCCGCCGAGAAGGGATTCTGGAAGACCGACCCGGCCACCATCAGGAAAATGGGCGGCGAGCTGGCGCGGCTGGTGGCCAGCAACGGCTTGCCGGGCAGCGGCCATGCCGCGCCCAATCACCCGATGTGGGACTGGCTGGCGCCGCAGCTGGACGGCGCCGATGCGCAAGCGCTCGGCGTGGCGCTGGCCAAGGCGCGCGGCGAAATGCTGCCCGCCGCCGCCCAGTCCGAGGCCAGGCAATCCGGCCAGCGGCGCCATGCGCAAGCGGCCAATGCGGCCAATGCGGCCAATGGGGCCGAAGCGGCCAAGCCCGCCGCGCAGCCCGCCACTGCGCCCCCCCGCATGTATGAATTGCACCAGAAGTCCGCTCCGCCGGCGGCCGCGGCCGTGCGCGTGGCCAAGCTGCTCGGCGCGCTGGCCGCCGGCCTCGCCCTGTTCGCACTCGGCCTGTGGCGCGGCCGTCACGTATCTCAACCTGTAAGGAGTTCCACATGATCGAAACCTTGTCCTATGCCTGGCTGCACGACGCGGTCCGCTGGCTGCTCGCGCCGGCCTTGGCCGCTCTGCTGATCGGCTGTGCGATCGCGCTGGTTGAAGCCGGCATCGCCGTGGGCGAGCGCTTCCACGGCCTGGCCAAACTGGGGGCGGGCGGAAACCTGGCGCAAGTGCAAGCCATCGCCCGCCATCGCCTGGAGCGCGCCGACCTGCTGGCGCGGATACCGCCGATGCTGGGCCTGATGGCCACGATCATTCCACTCGGGCCCGGACTGGCCGCGCTGGGGCAGGGCGATCCCGCCCAGCTTGCAAGCGCCGTGACGGTCGCGTTCGATGCGACCGTGCTGGGCCTGGTGGCCGGCATCGCCGGCCTGGTGATCGGCAAGCTGCGCCGCCGCTGGTACGAAGAAACGCTGGAAGCCATGGAGCAGGCAGCATGAGCGGCGGCCAGCCCGCGCGCCGGCGCATGCGCCTGTACTCCCGCCTCGACGCCCGCTTCGACGACGGCGACGAAGATCCGCGCGCCAGCCTGGTCAACCTGGTCGACGTGATGCTGGTGTTCGCCTGCGGCTTGATCGCAGCCATCGCCGGCGCGCAGGGCGCGCTGAAGGCGCCGAAACCGGTGGAGAAGGGGCGCCAGATTGAACGCCCCGTGTCGGGCGTGACACAGGACGGTAGCGGCTACGACCGGGTCGGCGAAGTCTTTCGCGACCCGAACACGGGCCAGCTCATGCTCATTGAGCCAGCCAGGAAGAACCCCGCCGCCAAAACGGCGCCATAACGAGCGCAACAAACAGAAAAAACCCTGGTACGGCTATAAGCGCGACAGTGTCGACATCGTCGATGCGGTCGCGGTGGAACGCGAGCGGGCGGGACAAAACACTCCCACTAAGTGTTTGCTAAGTGTCGAACGGTAGCATGACCTTTCCTTTGGGAATTCCGCTTCGCGGCATTGCCTTCTTTGTCCATATCGCTCGCCTGGCAGCCTGACACTCATGCCGTCCGCATAACGCCGGCGTGCTGCCATGCCTGATAAAGGAACCTAGCTCAAGTGCCGATTTCGTTGTTTCGCCCGCGCCGTGCGTGCGCGGCCGCCTGCCGCTCGTACCTGGCAGCCCTGTACGCCACAACCATGCTGACCGGTGCTGCGGCGGCCCATGCGGGCCCCGACCCCGACCCCGACCTGGTTGGCAGCTTCGCCGACCTGGCTACGATGCGCCCGCGCGCCTGCGCGGGCACCAACACGTCCGCGCCGGTGCCCGGCTGGGATTCCCGGCCCGCCGAATGCGCATGGCAGGGACGGCTGCGGCTGGACCGCTGGAGCATGCGTGCGCCGCCTGCCAATCCCTGCGTCAGCCCGCAGGCCATCTGGTGGGCCGGGGCGCGCCAGCGCCACTCCCTGCACCCGTACGGCGCCTGGCAGAGCGACTGGACGTCCCAGACGATGCGCGACGACCGCGCACCGGCCAAGCGGCTGGCCGTGATCCGCCAGGACCAGGACGGCGGCTGGAGCGCGTACGAATGGACCTGGCTGCCATCCGAACGTGCCGCCACGCGCGTGTGGCAGCAGGGACGCTGGGCGCAGCTGGCCGCCCAGGCCGGGCAGCTGGCGCAGCCGTCGCGCATCGCGGCCGGCGCGCCGGCCGCGCCGCTGTTGACCGTGTGGGAGCAGCACCTCGGTCCCCGCGCCGGCGAAATTCGCGCCGGCGTCGGCTATTGGGTGCTGGCCAATCGCTGCATGGTGCTGGATATGGCGGGCATCGCCGACAAGGGCTTCCAGCTGCCCTATCTGCTCGACGACAGCCGTCTGGAGCAGCGTTCGGCGATGCAGCTGCAGCTGGCGCGGCGCTATCCCAAGGCCAAGTGGCTGCGGACCTTCCGCGCGCTGTCGGCCGAGCCGGACGTTCAGCACGGGCGCGCCAGTTATCTCGCGGTGTGGCGCGAGGCGCCGTGGATCCGCGGCCAGCTGTGGATTCCGGCCAAGGACGACGGTCCCGTGCTGCGCATGCGGATCGGGACCGTTCCGCTGCCGGGAGAAGCGTTTGAACCGAACGCCGACCTGATCGAAGACGAACTTGCAGGCCTGGCCCGCCGCTGGAGGAGGTCCCATGATTGACGAACCATCGCGCGCCCAGCTGATGCTGCTGTCGCCGCTGGCGACGATCGGAGCGGCGCTGATGCTGGCCCAGGTGCTGGGCGTCGTGCTGCAGAAACACCGCCTGCCGAAGCTGTACGGTGCCGTCATCGCCGGCCTGTTGCTGGGCACCAGCGGAGCAGGGGCGGTGGACGGGCCGCTGCTGTCGCAGTTCCAGGAACTATTCAACGCCGCCTCGGCGCTGGTACTGTTCGAGGTCGGCCGCAAGATGGACCTGGGCTGGCTGTGGAAGAGCCGGGTGCAGGGGATGGCCTTGCTGGCCGGCTGCCTGGCGCGCGGGATCGGCAGTTTCGCCTTGCTTGCCATGGCGGGGGTGCCGGCCGCCCAGGCTGGCCTGATCGGCGCCCTGGTCATCGCCGTCAATCCGGTGGTGGTGGCGTCGATGACCTCGGACCAGAATGCAAGCGGGGTGGTCACTTACGCCGGGGGCAATACGGTGGGGGTATCGAACCTGATCGCCTTGCTGTTCTTGACGGTGACCTTGGCCTGGGCGCGCAGCCACGCAGGCGCCACCGGCCTCACCTTCATCGGCGAACTGCAGCGCCAGTCCTTGCAGCTGCTGCTGGGGGCGGCCATCGCGTTGCTGTGCTATGGGCTGTATGCACTGGCCACGCGCCTGTCGCGTGCACGGGCGGCGACTCGCCCTGGCATCCTGCTGGCGGCGCTGCTGATGGACCTCGGCCTGTGTTCGGTCAGCTCGGCCAGCGCGCTGCTGTCCTTGCTGCTGATGGGGCTGCTGCTGCGCAACGCCGAGAACCGCGAGAACGTGTTCCAGGCACAGGTGAAGACCGGCCAGGACATCGGCTACGCGCTGCTGTTCCTGATGTCGGCCGCGCTGGTGGATTTGCACCAGCTGCTGCAGTGGCAGGCGCTGGCCATTGCGCTGGCGGTATTCGCGCTGCGCATCGGCGCCACGCGTCTCGCGCTCGCGCCCAGTTCCGCCTGGAGCCCGATCAAGAAGCACGCGCTGGCACTGTCGATGTGCTCGCTGGTGGGCGTGGGCTCGATGGTGGTCGACAGTTCGATGGACAACACGGCCGGCATGGATGGACTGGGCGCGAGCGTAATGGGGGTGCTGCTGGCCCTGAACGTGTTGCTGGCGCCCGCACTGACCTGGTATGGACTGCGCCTGGCGGGCGAAACCCACGCGGGAGAAACCGATGACTGAACATTTACTCGACAAACGCGCCGCCCAGGCGCAAGCCGTGGCGGGGGACGGACCGGCTTTCCTGCCGCCGTTCGAGCGCTCGGCCCTGGGCACCATTGGGATCGAGCTGGAACTGATGGTGCTGGACCGCTTGACGTACGACCTGCTGCCGGCAGCGCCCGATATCCTGCGCATCCTGGAGCGCCAGGACAAGCGCTGGGTGGCCACGCCGGAAATCACCACCTCGATGCTGGAGGTGGCAACCTCGGTCCTGGACGGCTTCGGCCCGGCGCTCGATCAGCTGGAGGAAATCCGCACCAGCGTCCTGCGCGCGGCGTTCGAGGTAGGCGCGGCCATTTCCGGCGGCGGCGCCCATCCGTTCCAGAAGTGGAGCGAGCAGCGGATCTATCCGAAGGAGCGCTACCGCGCTTCGGCACGCAAGTACGGCTACCTGGCCAAGCTGTTCACGGTGTTCGGCATGCACGTGCATATCGGCATTCCCGACGCGGACGAAGCGGTCCGCATCTGCGCCTTGCTGACCCAGCGCGCGCCGCTGTTCATCGCCTTGTCAGGCAACTCGCCGTGCTGGCAGGGCGAATCGTCGGGCTTTTGCAGCGCGCGCAGCAACGTGGTGGGCGCGTTCCCGATGAGCGGTACAATGGCGCCACACCTGCGCACCTGGAATGACTTCCGCCTCCACTTCGAGCGCCTCGCGGGACACGGCATCGTCAACAGCATCAAGGATTTTTACTGGGACGTCCGGCCAAAGCCGGAATACGGCACAATCGAACTGCGTGTGCTCGACACCCCGCTGCACCCGGCTTACGCGGCGGCGCTGGCCAGTTACGCGCGAGAGCTGTGCATCGAAGCGTTTGAAACGCCGGACGCCTGGCCGGGCGACCAGACACGCGAGTTGTACGCATGGAACCGGTTCAATGCGGCCAAGGAGGGTGTGGAAGCAATGTGGATCAATCCGGACGATGGACGGGCGCGCACGGTACGGGCGGCGGTGCTGGACGACCTTGCGCGGCTGGCCGGCCGCACCCGCGACCCCCACTTCGGCGCGGCGTGCCGCTTGATTGAAGCGCTGATGCGGGACGGCGGCCAGGCCCGCTGGCTGATCTCGCACATCAGCGAAGGGACTGGCATGAACGATGTGGCGCGCCTGTCCAGTGAAGCGTTCGAGCAGCCTCTGGCCGAGGTCCTGGCAGGTGCCAATGAAGGGAGGCGCTGATGCGGGTGCTACTGGTGGAAGACGACTACATGATCGGCAACGTGGTTCAGCAGGCGCTGCGCGACGCCAGCTATGGCGTCGACTGGGTGGTGGACGGCAAGGCCGCGCTCGACAGCGTGGCGGCGCTGCGCTACGACCTGGTACTGCTGGACCTTGGGCTGCCAAAGCGCGACGGGATGTCGGTGCTGCACGCCTTGCGTGCCAGCGGCAATCCGGTGCCCGTCCTGGTGCTGAGCGCGCGCGACGGCACCGAGGAACGGGTGGCGGGCCTGGACGGCGGTGCGGACGACTACCTGGTCAAGCCGTTTGAGCTGTCCGAACTGCTGGCACGGATGCGCGCCGTCACGCGCCGCCAGAGTCCGGTCGCCGGCCCATCGTTGACAAACGGGAGCATCACGCTCGATCCGGCCACCCATGAGGCGACCGGGCCGAACGGTACGGCGATGCGCCTGACCGGACGCGAGTTCGCGTTGCTGCAAGCGCTGCTGCAGCGCCCCGGCGCCATCCTGTCGCGCGGCGATCTGGAAACCCGCATCTATGGCTGGAACGAAGAGGTGGAGAGCAACGCGGTCGAATTCCTCATTCACTCCCTGCGCAAGAAGCTGGGCGCCGACACGATCAAGAACGTACGGGGGGTTGGATGGATGGTGCCAAAGGCGTCGTGACGGGTTCGCTGCAGTTCAGGCTGTCGCTGTTTCTGACGCTGGCGATCCTGGCGATCGCCGGTGGCGCTGGCGTGTTCACCTATGTGGCGGCGATGGACGAAGCCCACGAACAGCAGGACAAGCAGCTGCGCCAGATCGCCCACCTGATCATGCGCTTTCAGACCGGCCCCGTCACCCTGGCCGCGTGGAAGCGCATCGCCGGCGTGCGCCTGGAGGAGCGTCTGGTGGTTCGTTTTCTTCAAGACAACGCGCCGCCCGTCGCGCCAAGCCAACCGCACTTTTCCAATTTGTTGCGCGACGGGCTGCAGACGGTCTACGAGGGGGCGGAGCCCTGGCGGGTGTTCGTCAAGACCGAAGGCACGGGAGTGCGCATCGCTGTTGCCCAGCAAACTGCGGCGCGCGATGCCGCCGCCCGTGGCGCGGCGCTGCGCTCGCTGCTGCCGTTCGCGCTGTCGGCGCCGGTGCTGATCGTCCTGGTAGGGATGCTGATAGGCCGCATGTTCCGGCCGCTGCGCACACTGTCCGAGGAATTGCGCCAGCGAGGTGAACACAATCTGGCCCAGCTCCACCCCGACGCATTGCCTTCCGAAATCCAGCCTTTTATCACCGAGATCAACCGCTTGCTGCAGCGGGTCGATCGCGCGCTGTCGCACCAGCGCCGTTTCGTGGCCGACGCCGCCCATGAGCTGCGCTCGCCGCTGACGGCCATGACGCTGCAGGCCGAACGCCTCGCCGCGGCCGAGATGCCGCATGAAGCGCGCCAGCGCCTGCAGACGCTGTCGAGCGGGCTGCAGCGCACCCGCGGCCTGCTTGACCAGTTGCTGGCCCTGGCGCGCTCGCAGCAGGCAGAGGTGGCCGAGCCGCGGCCGGTGTCGCTACAGCACGTACTGCGCGGCGTGATCGAGGAATTTTTCCCGCTGGCGGAAAACCGGCGCATCGACCTGGGTGTGATTGCGAGCGACGATGCGGCCATTCTAGCCGACCAACTGGACCTGACTGTGCTGGTCAAGAACCTGGTGGACAATGCAATCCGCTTCACGCCACCGGGTGGGCGGGTCGACATCTCGGTCACCACTGGAGATGGCAGTGCAACGCTCCTGGTCGAGGACACCGGCCCGGGCATTGCGCCGGAGGAGCGCGAACGGGTGTTTGACCCGTTCTATCGGGTGCTCGGCAATAACGCGCCCGGTTCGGGCCTGGGCCTGGCAATCGTAGGCGCCATTGCGACCAAGCTCGGCGCGCATATCGCACTGGAAGACGGGGCGAACGGCAGCGGATTGCGCGTACGAGTGCTGTTTCCCCATCGTCAGTGAGCGCAGCGCCTGGCCCGCCGACTTTCCCAACAGATCGCAGCACATCAGGAAGCGGCGCAGCAGGCAGGGGCCATGCGGGACCCAAGCTGCGGCCGCCGCAGCAAAGGCCGATGCATCCGCCGCCTGGGTGCGGGAGCTCGACTGGCGCTGGAAACGGCGCAGGCCACCCTGTACTTCTGGGCATTCCGATCGATTGGGGCCACCGTGGCAACCGAATTTTTACAAAATTTTTATGCTTCAATCGGTAAACTTCGCTGACGAACCTTCATCTTGGAGGCGTACCAACACTGGGAAATAGCGAAAATTGACAACCGAACAAAACAAGAAAAGCAAGCTGATTGCGCTGACATTGGCGGCCGTCGGCATCGTATACGGCGATATTGGCACCAGTCCGCTCTACACGCTCAAGACAATCTTTGATCCGACCCACGGCTTGGCGCTCAATGCACCCAACCTGCTCGGTGTCGTGTCCCTGATTTTCTGGGGCCTGACCATCATCGTCTCGCTCAAGTACGTCACGCTGGTGCTGCGCGCGGACAACCGGGGCGAAGGCGGCATCATCGCGCTCATGGCGCTCGCGCTTGGCTCCGTCAGCAAGGATTCGCGGCTGTACGTGGCGCTGCTGATGACCGGGGTGTTCGGCGCCGCCCTGTTTTACGGGGACAGCGTGATTACGCCTGCCATTTCCGTGTTGTCCGCGATTGAGGGCCTGGAAGTTGCCACTCCCGCCATGAAGGCCTATGTGGTGCCGCTAACCATTATTGTGCTCGTCATGCTGTATTCGGTGCAATCGCATGGCACCGCGGGCATCGGCCGCTGGTTTGGACCGATCATGGCGCTGTGGTTCCTGGTGCTTGCCGCCATGGGCGTGGTCAACATCGCCGAGACTCCGCAAATCCTCGCGGCGCTCAATCCGATGCACGCACTCGCGTTCATGGTCGACAACCGGTTCATCGCCTTCATCGCGCTCGGTGCGATTGTCCTGGCGTTCACCGGCGCCGAGGCCCTATATGCCGACATGGGGCATTTCGGCAAAGGTCCGATTCGGATGGCCTGGTTTTTCATCACATTCCCCGCGCTGGCGCTCAATTATCTGGGCCAAGGCGGATTGCTGTTGGCGCATCCCGAAGCCATCTCGAATCCCTTCTATCAGCAGTTGGGCTCATGGAGCGTTTATCCGCTCGTGGCGCTATCCACGGTCGCGACCGTGATTGCATCGCAGGCAACGATTTCTGGCACATTTTCCATGACCAAGCAGGCGATGGCGCTAGGCTTTCTGCCGCGTATGCGCGTTTTGCACACCTCGGAAAGCGAAATCGGGCAGATCTACCTTCCTGCGGTAAACTGGCTGCAACTGGTCGTGGTGCTGATGGCGGTAATCGGCTTCGGATCGTCGGAAAATCTGGCGGCTGCCTATGGGATCGCGGTCACGGCCACGATGCTGGCGACCACCATCCTGACCTTCTTCGTCATCCGCTACCGCTGGAAAATGAATTTGCTGTTGTGCTGGGCGGCAACCGGCTTTTTCCTCGTCATTGATATCGCCTTCTTCTCCGCCAATGCGCTTAAGCTGTTCCACGGCGGCTGGTTCCCGCTGCTGCTCGGCGCGGTCCTCTTTACCCTCATGCTGACCTGGAAGCGTGGACGTCAACTGGTATTTCAGAACTTGCAAAAGCACGCCGTCCCGCTTGAGGAGTTTCTTGAATCGTTGTTCATTGCGCCGCCAGCGCGCGTGCCGGGTACAGCGATATTCCTGCGTGGCGCGAGTGACGGTGTGCCGCACGCGATGCTGCACAATCTCTCGCACAACAAGGTACTGCATGAGCGCGTCGTGTTCCTGACGATAAACATCGCCGATACGCCATGGGTGGCTGCATCCGAGCGGGTGCAGGTCGTGCCCCTCGGACATGCGTGTTACCAGTTGAACGCGCACTACGGATTTAAGGATGAGCCGGATGTTCCAACCGTGCTGGCGATGTGTACGGATGTGGGCTTGCCATTTGAAATGATGGAGACATCATTTTTCATAGCGCGCCAGACAGTGATCTCAACCCCGGGTGAGGGAATGATGCCTTGGCGCGAACACTTGTTCGCCACCATGTCGCGCAATGCGCGCGACGCTGCGGACTATTTCCGAATTCCGACCAACCGGGTCATCGAACTGGGCACCCAGGTCGAGATCTGATGTGACCGTGGTCATGGGCGCACTCTGGCGCGCCCATTCGCGCTTCGCACAATGCACAACCATGACGGTCATGGTGCCGCGCGATGTCGGCCAGGTCTGCCTGGACGCAGATCGCTCTGGCAGATTTTATCTCCTGTTTACGCACCCTCCCGAAGTCTTTACAAAGTTTTTAGACTTTAGCGGATACGCTTTGCCATATCAAAACAAGAACTGCATGAGGACGATATGGACGCAATTTACATCGGGGCAATCCTTCTCATCTGCGCACTAACATGCGCTCTCGCGGCAGGCTGCGAGAAATTGGGGGGCAAATGATGAACGCCTATTTCATTTCCGCAGTTGTGGCCCTGGGCCTGCTGGTCTACCTGATCCATGCATTGTTGAACGCGGAGGACCTGTGATGACGATCCAATCACTGGTGCTGCTGGGCGTGTTCCTGGCTAGCCTGCTGGCGCTCGCCTATCCGCTGGGTATCGTGCTGGCGCGCATCGGCGACGGCGGCGCGGTCCCCGGACTTGGCTGGCTGTCCGGGCTGGAACGCTTGCTCTACCGTGCCGGCGGGGTGAAGCCTGACGCGGACATGGGCTGGAAACCGTACGCAATCGCGCTGCTGGTCTTTAATGGGATCGGCGCATTGTTCGTGTTTGCCATCCAGCGCCTGCAGGGCTGGCTGCCGCTCAATCCACAAGCGCTAGCCGGTATCGGCGCCGATTCCGCGTTCGATACCGCAGTCAGTTTCGTCAGCAATACCAACTGGCAGGGCTATAGCGGCGAGCAGACCATGAGCTACCTGACCCAGATGGTGGCGCTGACGGGCCAGAACTTCTTCTCGGCCGCGACCGGCATGGCCGTGGCGTTTGCCCTGGTGCGCGGCTTCAGCGCGCGCTCGTCCAGGTCGATCGGCAATTTCTGGGTCGATATCACGCGCTCGACCTTGTATGTGCTGCTGCCCCTGTCACTGCTGTTCTCGGTATTTTTGATGGGACAAGGCGTCATCCAGAACTTCTCCGCCTACCAGGACGTGCAGCTGATCGATCCGGTGACGTATTCGCTCCCGAAACCGGGCGCGGACGGCCAGGCCCTCAAGGGTGCCGGGGGCGAACCGGTGATGGAACACCTGACCGCCACGACGCAGACAATCGCCATGGGTCCGGTCGCGTCGCAGGAAGCGATCAAGATGCTCGGCACCAACGGCGGCGGCTTCTTCAATGCCAACTCGGCCCACCCGTACGAAAATCCGACTCCGCTGTCCAATTTCATGCAGATGCTGTCGATCTTCCTGATCCCGGCCGGGCTGTGTTTCGCCTTTGGCCGTATGGTCGGCGACCGGCGCCAGGGCGTGGCCCTGCTGGCGGCGATGAGCCTGATCTTCGTCGTCTTCGCGGTCATTGTGATCGGCGCCGAGCAGGCCGCCCACCCGCAACTGGCGGCGCTTGGTGTCGACCAAGGGGCGGGCGCCCTGCAGGCCGGCGGCAATATGGAAGGCAAGGAGACCCGATTCGGCATTTCCGCGTCAGCGCTGTTCGCTGCCGTCACGACGGCGGCGTCCTGTGGCGCCGTCAATGCCATGCACGATTCGTTTTCGCCAGTCGGCGGAATGGTGCCCTTGCTGCTGATCCAGCTCGGCGAAGTCGTCTTCGGCGGCGTCGGTTCCGGCCTGTACGGCATGCTCGTGTTCGCCGTCATGGCGGTGTTCATTGCCGGCCTGATGATTGGCCGCACCCCTGAATACCTGGGCAAGAAAATCCAGGCGTACGAGACGAAGATGACCTCGATCGCGATCCTGGTGACGCCGGTGCTGGTGTTGGGAGGGACGGCAATGGCCGTGATGCTCGACGCGGGCAAGGCCGGCATCGCCAATCCGGGCGCGCATGGCTTTACCGAGATCCTGTATGCGTTCAGTTCCGCCGCCAACAACAACGGCAGCGCCTTCGCCGGCCTGTCGGCCAATACGCCGTTCTACAACAGCATGCTGGCGCTCGCCATGTGGTTCGGCCGTTTCGCGATGATCGTGCCGATCCTGGCGATTGCCGGTTCGCTGGCGGCCAAGCCCCGCCTGGAAGCCAATTCCGGCACCATGCCGACCCACGGACCGATCTTCATCGGCCTGCTGATCGCGGTGGTGGTGCTGGTGGGGGTGCTGAACTATGTGCCCGCGCTGGCGCTCGGGCCTGTCGTTGAACACCTTCAGCTCTATACCAAGTAACTTTGGAGCGCAGCGGCAATGGCCGCAGCGCCCGTGACCACGGAGTCCATGATGTCGCACGCAAGCACGCTGCCCCCGGCAGCAACGTCACGCAAGACGCTCACCTTGTTCGATGCCACGCTGGTTTGGCCGGCAATGATCGACGCGGTCTTGAAACTTGGCCCACGCACCCAGGCGCGCAGCCCGGTCATGTTCGTGGTGTATGTCGGGAGCATCCTGACCACCCTGATGTATCTCCAGTCCCTGCGCGGCACGGGGCAGGCCGACAGCGGGTTTATCCTGGCCATTTCGATCTGGCTATGGTCTACGATCCTGTTCGCCAACTTCGCCGAAGCGCTGGCCGAGGGACGCAGCAAGGCGCAAGCGGCCTCGCTGCGGGGCCTGAAACAGAGCGTGATGGCCAAGAAGCTGGCCGCGCCGAAGCACGGCACACCCTGGCTTTCCGTGGCCGGGACCGAATTGCGCAAGGGGCATGTCATCCTGGTCGAGGCGGGCGACGTGATTCCGATCGACGGCGAGGTGATCGAAGGCGTGGCCTCGGTCGACGAGAGCGCCATCACGGGTGAATCGGCCCCTGTCATCCGCGAGTCGGGCGGTGATTTTTCAGCCGTCACCGGCGGCACCCGCGTGCTGTCGGACTGGCTGGTGGTGCGCGTGTCGGTCAACCCCGGCGAGACCTTCCTCGACCGCATGATTTCAATGGTCGAAGGCGCCAAGCGCCAGAAAACCCCGAACGAGATCGCGCTGACGATCCTGCTGGTGGCGCTGACCATCGTATTTCTGGTCGTGACCGTCACGCTGCTGCCGTTCTCGCTGTTTGGCGTGGCCGCGGCCGGCGCCGGAGCACCGGTCAGCATCACCGTGCTGATCGCGCTGCTGGTGTGCCTGATTCCGACCACCATCGGCGCGCTGCTGTCGTCGATCGGCGTGGCCGGCATGAGCCGCATGATGGGCGCCAACGTCATTGCCACCTCCGGCCGCGCGGTCGAGGCGGCGGGCGACGTCGACGTGCTCCTGCTCGACAAGACCGGCACCATCACCCTTGGCAACCGCCAGGCGGCGGCCTTCTTTGCCGCACCCGGCGTCAGCGAGCAGCAATTGGCCGATGTCGCCCAGCTCGCGTCGCTGGCCGACGAAACGCCGGAAGGGCGCTCGATTGCGATTCTGGCCAAGCAGAAATTCAACATCCGCGAGCGCGAAATGGCCGCACTGCATGCGGTGTTCCTGCCGTATAGCGCCAACACGCGCATGAGCGGCATCGATATCGGCGAGCGCCAGATCCGCAAAGGCGCGGCCGATTCGGTGCGCAAGTACGTCGAAGCGCTGGGCCTGCCGTATCCGGCGGAAATGGCGCGCCTGGTCGACGAGGTGTCGCGCCGCGGCAGCACACCGCTGGTGGTGGCCGATGCCGGCCGTGTGATGGGCGTGGTCGAACTGAAGGACATCGTCAAGGGCGGCATCAAGGAACGCTTCGCCGAGCTGCGCAGGATGGGCATCAAGACCGTCATGATCACCGGCGACAACAAGCTGACCGCCGCCGCCATCGCCGCCGAAGCCGGCGTCGACGATTTCCTGGCCGAGGCCACGCCCGAGGACAAGCTTAAGCTGATCCGCAGCTACCAGGCGCAAGGCCGGCTGGTGGCGATGACCGGCGACGGCACCAACGACGCGCCGGCATTGGCCCAGGCCGACGTGGCCGTGGCCATGAACTCCGGCACCCAGGCGGCCAAGGAAGCGGGCAACATGGTCGACCTCGATTCGAATCCGACCAAGCTGCTCGAGATCGTGGAGATCGGCAAACAGATGCTGATGACGCGCGGCTCCTTGACCACGTTTTCGATCGCCAACGATATCGCCAAATATTTTGCCATCATTCCGGCCGCCTTCGTCGGCACCTATCCGCAGTTGAAAGCGCTCGACATCATGCAGCTGAGCAGCCCGAATTCGGCGATCATGTCGGCGGTCGTCTTCAACGCCCTGATCATCATCGCCTTGATCCCGCTGGCCCTGAAGGGCGTGCCATACCGGCCCGTCGGCGCCGCCGCACTGCTGCGCAGAAATATTCTGATTTACGGCGTCGGCGGCATCGCGCTTCCGTTTGTCGGCATCAAGCTGATCGACATGGTCCTGGCGGCCATGCACCTGGTTTAAAGGAGACCTGAGATGAAATCCACACTGCGCCCCGCGCTCGTGCTGTTCGCCGCACTGACCCTGCTGGTGGGCGTACTGTATCCGCTGGCCGTGACCGGGATCGGCAAGCTGGCCTTCGCCGGCCGGGCCGATGGCAGCCTGATCGTACGCGGCGGCAAGGCCGTTGGCTCGAGCCTGATCGGGCAGGCCTTTACCGCGCCCCGTTACTTCTGGGGCCGCCCCTCGGCCACCGGGCCAATGGCCAACAATGCCGCCGGCAGTTCCGGCTCCAATCAGGGCCCCCTCAATCCGGCCCTGATCGATGCGGTGAAGGCGCGCATCGCCGCCCTGCAAGCGGCCGACCCGTCCAACAAGGCGGCGATCCCGGTCGACCTGGTGACGGCGTCGGCCAGTGGCCTTGACCCCGAGATCAGTGTGGCCGGTGCGCGCTACCAGGCAGCGCGCGTGGCCGCTGCGCGCCATCTGCCGCAGGCCCGGGTCGAAACACTGATCAATGAGTACACGGTCGAGCCGGCTTTGGGCTTTTTGGGTGAGGCACGCGTCAATGTGCTTAAATTGAATTTGGCCCTGGACGCCGAACCGGCGCCGCAACGCTAAGCTGCAAGGACATCGCCACCCATGCTTCCCAATGAGGTACAACGCCCCGACCCCGATGCGCTGCTGGCGCAGGTGCTGTCGCAGGAGCGCAATGCGGCGCGCGGCAAGCTGCGTATTTACTTCGGGGCCTCGGCGGGCGTGGGCAAGACCTACGCCATGCTGGCGGCCGCGCGCAAACTGCGCGCCGAAGGCCGGCCGGTCCTGGTGGGTGTGCTGGAGACGCATGGGCGGGCCGAAACAGCGGCCATGCTCGACGGGCTTGATGCGTTGCCGCGGAAGCGCATCGCCTACCGCGGCAAGACGCTCACCGAATTCGATCTGGACGCGGCACTGGAGCGGCATCCTGAACTGATTCTGGTCGACGAACTGGCCCATTCCAACGCCCCCGGTTCGCGCCATCCCAAGCGCTGGCAGGACGTGGAGGAATTGCTGGACGCCGGCATTGACGTCTTTAGCACCGTCAATGTTCAGCACCTGGAGAGCCTGAACGACGTGGTTGGCGCAATTACCGGAGTGCGGGTCGCTGAAACGGTGCCGGACACGGTATTCGACGCCGCCGACGAAGTCGTGATGGTCGACATCCCCGCCGATGAATTGCTCACGCGTCTAAAAACCGGCAAGGTGTACCAGGAACAACAAGCCGACCGCGCCTCCAAAAATTTCTTCCGCAAGGGCAATCTGATCGCCTTGCGCGAGCTCGCCTTGCGGCGCACAGCCGACCGCATCGAAGACGACGTGCGCGCCTATCGGGTGGAAAAATCGATCGACACGGTCTGGAAAACCGGCGGCGCTTTGCTTGCCTGCGTCGGCCCGCGTGCCGGCGAACATGTAGTTCGCAGCACGGCCCGCCTGGCCGGACAGCTTGGCGTCGACTGGCATGCGGTCTACGTCGAGACCCCGTCGCTGCAGCGCCTGCCGGCGCAACGGCGCGAACAGATTCTGGTCACGCTGCGCCTGGCCGAGAAGCTCGGGGCAAGTACCGAAGTATTGGCGGGCGGCGATATCGCCGAAGCCATTGTCGGCTATGCACGCGACCATAACCTGTCCAAGATCGTGATGGCGCGCGCCCATACCAACTGGCCGTGGCGCGCCCCGCACATCCGGCGCATTGCTGCCAAAGCGCCGGACATTGATGTGGTGGAAATCGGCGACGCCGGCGGCGCCAAGGCCGGCGGACCGCTCGCGCGCAACGGCGAGGAGGCGCTGGCCGGCGCGCTCGTCAACGGGAAGCGCCGGATCTGGGCGTATGCCATCGCGGCGGCCAGCAGTCTCGCCGCCGCGCTGATTCTGACACCCCTGTTGCCCACGCTTGACCTGGCAAACATCGCCATGCTCTTCCTGCTGGTGGTGGTGCTGGTGGCGTTCAAGTTCGGACGCGGGCCATCGGTGATGGCGACCTGCGTCAGCGTGGGCTGTTTCGACTTCTTCTTTGTGCCACCGCGCTTTACCTTTGCGGTGGCCGACCTGCAATACCTGGTGACATTCGGCGTCATGCTGGTGGTCGGCCTGATTACCGGGCACCTGACCGCTGGCCTGCGATTTCAGGCGCAAGTGGCGGCACACCGGGAACGGCGCTCGCGCGCGCTGTACGAGTTCGCCCGCGAACTGTCCGGAGCGCTGCAGCCGGAACAGGTCTTCGATACGACCGGCGATTTTATTCAGCGCACTTTCCGCGCCCGCGCCATGCTGCTGCTCCCGGATCAGGATGGGCACTTGCAGGCGCCTTCCGGCGACAGCGGGCTGGTTCAGCCGGATGTGGGAATCGCCCAGTGGACATTCGACCACGCGGAAAGCGCGGGAATGGGTACCGATACCCTGCCGGCAAGCCCATTTTTCTATTTGCCGCTCGTGGCCCCCATGCGCACCCGCGGTGTCCTGGCGATCGAACCCGAACACCAGCGCTGGATCCTGATCCCCGAGCAGCGTACCCAGCTCGACACTTTCGCCGCGCTGGCGGCAATCGCGCTCGAACGCGTGCACTATATCGAGGTGGCACAAAACGCCTTGCTGAGTATGGAATCGGAACGCCTGCGCAATTCCTTGCTGGCAGCCTTGTCGCACGACCTGCGTACGCCATTGACGTTGCTGGTGGGACTGTCCGAATCGCTGGTACGCGCCAAACCGCCGCTACCGCAAGGCCACACCGATACCGCGCAAGTGTTGCATAACGAGGCGCTGCGAATGCATGCCCTGGTTGCCAACCTGCTCGACATGGCGCGCATTCAGAGCGGCGAGGTCAAACTCGACATGCAATGGCAGGCGCCCGAGGAAGTCATCGGCACTTCGCTCAACCTGTGCGCCGCGCAGCTGCGCGAACACGTCGTCAGCACCGGCATGCCGGCGGATATGCCGCTGGTGCGCTTCGATGCCGTGCTGATCGAACGTGTCCTGTGCAACCTGCTCGAGAACGCGGCGAAGTACACGCCTGCCGGCTCCATGATCGACGTGTCGGCAACTATCCACGGCGCCTGGTTGAGCCTGACGGTGTCCGACGACGGTCCCGGCGTGCCGCATGGGCTGGAGCAAGCCATCTTCGAGAAATTTACCCGCGGCGAACGCGAGTCGGCCATGCCGGGAGTGGGCCTGGGACTAGCAATCTGCCGCGCCATTGTCGAGGCCCACGGGGGCAAGATCAGTGCCGGGAGGTCGGACATGGGCGGGGCCGCTTTCGTCGTGACGCTTCCTTTGGGCCAGCCGCCGGCCGGACCGGAAATCGAAATTGAGACCCTGAACGCCGAATGAACAAGATCAATCCGACAGCCTTGCTGGTTGAAGACGAGCCGCAGATCCGCCGTTTCGTGCGTACCTCGCTGGAAGAGGTGGGCTGGCAGGTGCATGAAGCGGAGACCATGCAGCGCGGCCTGGTCGAAGCTGGCACGCGCACCCCGGACCTGATCGTTCTCGACCTCGGTTTGCCCGATGGCGACGGCATCAATTTCATCATTGAACTTCGTAAGTGGTCTCCCGTCCCGGTCATCGTCCTGTCGGCGCGCGCGAGAGAGGCGGACAAGGTGAGTGCCCTCGATGCCGGGGCCGATGATTATCTGACCAAACCTTTCGGCGTGGATGAGTTGCACGCCCGGGTGCGCGCGACATTACGCCGTCAGCGCAACCCCGGCGCCGACAGCGATGGTGTGATTCGGTTCGGCAACGTCGCTGTCGACATGAAGAACAGACTGGTGACTAAAGCCGGGGAGAAAGTGCATTTGACGCCGATCGAGTACAAGCTCCTGGCGGTGATGGTCAGTAACGCCGGTCGGGTCGTCACCAATCCGCAACTGCTGCTGGCAGTATGGGGGCCGTCCCATGTGGATGACGCACACTACCTGCGCATCTATATGGGGCATTTGCGTCACAAGCTGGAGGACAATCCGACCCAGCCGAAATTTTTCCTGACCGAGACGGCCGTAGGATACCGCTTATTGACGACCGGCTAGTATCGGCGGAGTTCATGACATGCTGCTTCTGTCGCTGCGAGTGCATGCTTTCTGCTCGAGACGCGCTGATCGGATTTGGCCGTTGGCGCAGCACCGTTCGCCACCAACGCGAGCAGCCCGATCGCGTCGGTCGTTGGTGAGGTCTTCGGTGACCTGTTCGAGATGAGTGATCGTCATGACGGCATGCCGGACATCGGCGGCAGCCCCTGAGGATCGTTCTGGCCTGAAGCTGGCACCGATAGCGTCAGGTTGCCGGCGGCGGCAATGCGCGCAGAAGATGCCGGTGTAAAGCTGATCGGCAACGCCTTTGGCATGCATGCGCACGCTGAGTTCATGCTCGTGTGAGCCGTATCGGATGCCGGCGACCGAGGCTGTACGAATACTCAACCGTGAGGGCAAAGGTGGCTGAACGCGGCGGGGCGTAAATCCTTAAAAACCAATGGCTTGCGTCAATTTGCAGCAATTTTTACACGAATCCCGGCCGACCCTCAATCAATGTCATTCCGCTTATCCACGACGTTGGTGCAGCGCTTTGTGGATACTCCCTCATAAAATTCTCCTTCCAGCCAACAGGGCTGGCTGAAGAAGAATATGCAAACTAGAACAGACTACAAGTTCGCCGCGCACGTGGCCAAGCACCTTCCAACGAGAACTCGAATTCTGGAATCCTTTTTTAAATCATCAACTTAACTTCGCTTTGGCGAAAAAACACGAATCCCGGCCGCACCTCCACTTCATCCATAGCCGTTGGCGGATCGGAATTGCAAGGGAGTGCACCCAACCATGTTTCGGAAGAATTTGCTGAAATGCGTTGCTTCTTTGAATCCAAGCTTGTCGGCTATGACGCCAACGGGGCAATCGGTGTGAATGAGTAGACGCTTGGCCTCCAGACCTAGCCGCCTTGAAACGAATTGCTTGGCGCTGATGCCCTCGACTTCGAGCACCGCACGCGTCAGGCTCCTTTCGGTGCAGCCAATTTCGGCGGCGTAAATGTTGATGCTTTTCCACTCGGCGACATGCTGCTCAACCAGATCCCTGAAAAGATAGAAGCGCTTGAGTGCCGGCCCCCTGTGCTGTTCGTCCAGGTGTTTGTGGCCGTAGGCCACGATGAGCCAGGACACCAGCGCATACATCGCGTGGCGCAGATGCGCCTGAACGTTCTTGATCCATTCTGTAGCCTTACCCGTACCTAGCTGCACTGGCCCTAGGCAGCCCGGGGCGAGAAGTGCGACATCCTCCCGCATCCACTGGATGGTGGTTGTTGCGCGCTCCAGGCCATAGGCATCGATTTGGAGGAACTCCGGCAAACGCTTAATATCGAGTTCCGTACTAAGGCTTTCGCGCGATGACGCGGGCCGGAGAAACTCAGGGCGCATCAGCAATATCCAGCCGTCCCAATCCTCTCGTTCTCCGAAGTTGTGGACCTGTCCGGGGCGAACCACGAGTAGGCTCCCGGCCTGGCTGGAGCGCGGCTCAAAATCCAGCAATTGGGTGCATTGTCCCTCGGTCACCAGGATTAGCATGTAGAACGTATAGCCATACGTTCGGCGCATTCCTTCCCGGCTGGTTCTCTGGCGCAGCTCCGAAACCCGAAAAGTCTCCAAATCATAAGGGTACGAACCTTCGGGCTGGTAGTGGACTTTCTGAACATTTCTTGTGAATTTATTCATTTTTACTTCTACCCGCTTTCGGCAAACTCAAACGCTATCATTGTATGCTCTGTCCGAAAAGTGTCACATTTAATCGGTATTTCGCCTTTATTCGGCGACACTATTGCGTTAACCTGTCATTTTCATTCCAGGGAGCCCTTACGATGAACAGCAACCTTCAGACCATCAGTCAGGAAGCGCTCGAATTGGAGCGAGCCGGTGGCCTGGCCGTTCTGAGCTACAACCTGGGGACCTATGTTGCGGCCGAGCACGGTGGCGAGAAACTGCTTCGCGCCTGGAACGCGACAGAGGTCTACCGCAGGATTGCCGGTGCTTGGCGCATCGTGCATTCGAACTGGGCCATCACGCAGTCCATGACGACGGCCTCGGTCTCCTGAACGCAGAATCGGCTGCGTGTCGCACTGAATGCGGAACCAACCGATTGGGAGAGGCCGCATGGACGTAGGCGCACTATTCGATTGGGCCGACAAGGCCGCCCGGCCGCGCCCTGGGGTACGCGTTGATGACTCGTTCGGCGCAGACTGGCACGCCTACAAGGTGGGTGGTCGGGTCTTCATGCTGGCCAGTAGCGCGCCGGGGAATGATGTGCGGGTGATCGTCAAGGTCGACCCGATTCGGTCGGAAGTGCTGCGCCTGCAGTATCCGGACATCACTGCGGGCGGCCATCGACTGAGCAAACGCCACTGGATCTCCATCGCTCCCGGCAACACCATCACCCGGCCGCTGATCGAGAGCGAAGTGCGCGAATCCTACCGGCTGGTTCGGGAGGCGCTTCCGGTGAAGGCACGCGCCGCCCAAGGTCAGGAGCCCGGTGAGAAGAAGCTCTCTGATCGGAAGTTCCAGCCACTCGCGCGCAAGGTGGCGCTGTCGCTGCCGGAGGTGAGCCACGCCCGACCCTTCGTGGAGAAGCTAGACGTCTACAAGGTCGGCGGCAAAGTCTTCATGATCGTCACCGACGACCCCAACGAGCAGATCATCACCCTAAAAGCCGACCCGCAGCAGGCGCAGGCGCTGCGCGAACGCTTCGACACGGTGACCGCCGGACGCTACCTCGACAAGGGCCACTGGATTTCCGTTGGCGCGGGCCGGGGCATCACCCGGCAGTTGGTCACCGAACTGGTCAAGACTTCCTACCGGTCGGTCGTCGAGACGATGTCGGCACACGATCGGCCCAAGGAGGGTGGGTCGCAGGAAGGCGGAACGTGATCAAGAACACACCGGTGACCGCGCGCTACCTGTGCGACGCCACAAGATCATCGAAGACGACCCGCTCGCGGCAACAGGCCCGTAAGACCATTTCAAGGAAGGAAGCTCAGCAATGACTCAGCAATCCCGCAAGAGCCAAGCACTGGCAGATCACTACGTCGACCAGCTCTCGCCTTGGGCGAAGACCACCACGCGGCCGCTGTTCGGTGCCGTTGCGCTCTACCGGCACGAGCACGTCTTCGCGATGGTTTGGCATGGCGGCCTGTACTTCAAGGTCGATGACGACTCACGCCCGGACTACGAGGCCGCCGGCTCCCATGCACTGGGATATGTGAGCGAAGGCGAGCAGCATGCGCTGAAGTCCTACTGGGAAGTGCCCGCCGACGTGGTCGAGGATCGCGCACAACTGCAGCAGTGGGCCGAGCGGGCTTACCGCGCGGCGGTCAAGATGGCAAAGACCTGACCGACGGGGATGGTGCTCCCTGACACAGCAAAGGCTGACCCGCTCGAACACTTTGCGCCCGCCACCCGCGCCTGGTTCGGCTCCGCCTTCCCATCGCCCACGGCCGTCCAGGCGGCGGCCTGGGCGGCTATTGGCGACGGCCGGAACGCCCTGGTGATCGCGCCCACTGGCTCGGGAAAAACGCTGGCGGCGTTCATGCAAGCCATCGACCAGCTCTTCCGGGAACGCGAGGCGCAGCACGGGACTGCCGCTAGCGTCGCCAAAGCGGCCACACGCATCCTCTACATCTCGCCGGTCAAAGCGCTGGGCGCGGACGTACAGCGTAACCTGAGCGAACCGCTCCAGGGCATCACCGCGCAGCGCAAGCGCCATGGCGATATCCCTGTAGAGATCAAGGTCGGTATGCGTACCGGCGACACGCCACCGGCCGAGCGCGCGCGTCTGCTGCGTCGTCCGCCCGACATCCTCATCACCACGCCCGAGTCGCTCTACCTGATGCTCACGTCCAAGGCGCGGGACACCCTGCGCGGCGTCCGGACCGTGATCGTGGACGAGGTCCATGCGGTCGCTGGCGGCAAGCGCGGTTCGCATCTGGCGCTCAGCCTGGAGCGCCTCGATGCCTTGCTGTCAGCGCCGGTACAGCGCGTCGGGTTGTCGGCGACGGTGCGTCCGGTGGAGCGGGTCGCGCAATTCCTGGGCGGAGCGCGACCGGTGGCGGTGGTGAACCCGCCCTCCAGCCGCCAGTTCGACCTGCGGATCGTGGTGCCTGTCGAGGACATGGCCGACATTCCGCCCCGCAACAGTAGCGCTGCCAGCGATGCCCCCCAGGACAGGCAAGGCTCGATCTGGCCCCATATCGAAGCCAGCATCCTCGAACAGGTGCTGCGTCGGCATTCGACGATCGTGTTCGCCAACTCCCGCGGCCAGGCCGAGAAGCTGACCGCGCGTCTCAATGAACTCTATGCCGAGCGCCTGACGGAGGAGGACCCCAGCGCACCGGCGGCGCCCGGCGATACAGCCATTCACTACCCATCGTCCGTTGGCGGCACCGACGGCCGGTCCGCTGGGGGCGCGCCCCTGATCGCCCGCTCCCACCACGGCTCGGTCTCCAAGGAGCAGCGCGGCGAGATCGAGCGGGCGCTGAAGTCGGGCGAACTGCGCTGTGTGGTGGCGACCTCCAGCCTGGAACTGGGCATCGACATGGGCATGGTCGACCTGGTGATCCAGGTCGCCGCGCCCCCTTCGGTGGCGAGTGCCTTGCAACGGGTCGGCCGCGCCGGTCACCAGGTGGGTGGGACCTCCGCTGGGTTGATCTATCCGCGCACCCGGCGCGACCTGATCGACGCCGCCGTCACCATCGACTGCATGTTGGCCGGGCGCATCGAGGCCGTCGATCCGCCCCGCAATCCGCTCGACGTCCTGGCACAACAGACGGTGGCGGCGGTCGCCATGGAAGCGATCGACGTTGATACTTGGTATGCCACGGTGCGCCGCGCGGCGCCGTTCCATACTTTGCCGCGCAACGTGTTCGATGCGGTGCTAGACATGCTGTCCGGGCGCTATCCCTCCGACGATTTCGCCGAGTTCCGCCCACGCCTTGTGTGGCACCGTGAAACTGGCCAACTGACCGCGCGCCCAGGCGCCAAGCAACTGGCTGTCACCAGTGGTGGCACCATCCCGGACCGGGGCATGTTCAGCGTCGTCCTGCCCGAAGGCGAGGAACAGGCCGGCTCGCGCCGGGTTGGCGAACTCGACGAGGAGATGGTCTACGAATCCCGGGTTAACGACATCATCACGCTGGGAACATCTTCCTGGCGCATCCAGCAAATCACCAATGACCAGGTGGTGGTAACGCCGGCGCCGGGACGCTCTGCCCGGCTGCCGTTCTGGCGCGGCGACGGACTGGGCCGGCCGGCCGAGCTGGGAGAGGCCATCGGTGCCTTCCTCGCGCTGCTGGAGGGCGCCGCCGGGTTCGATGGCAGCTTGGATATCGACCTCGCGCTGAAGGAACGCCTAGGGACGGCCGGGCTCGACCGCAACGCGATGAATAATCTGCGCAGGCTCGCCGGCGAGCAGCGCGAGGCAACCGGTATATTGCCCACCGACCGCGCCCTGGTGTTGGAGCGCTGCCGCGACGAGACCGGGGACTGGCGAGCCATCCTGCACTCTCCCTACGGGCGGCGCGTCCATGACCCCTGGGCGCTGGCCATCGCCGAGCGCATCCGCCACCGTTTGAAGGTCGATCCTTCGGTCGTCGCCAGTGACGACGGCATCATCGCGCGCATACCCGACACCGCCGGCCGCGTGCCCGGCGCCGAACTGTTTCTCTGCGATCCTCAGACCCTGCGCAAGACCGTTACCGATGCCGTGGCTGGCTCGGCGCTGTTCGCCGCGCGTTTCCGCGAATGCGCAGCGCGGGCGCTGTTGCTGCCTCGCCGTATGCCGGGGCGCCGTGCCCCCCTGTGGCAGCAACGGCTGCGCGCCGGGCAGTTGCTGCAGATCGCGCAAGGCTATCCCGATTTTCCGATCCTGATCGAAACCGCGCGCGAGTGTCTGCAGGATGTCTACGATCTGCCCGCACTCGATGCACTGATGCAGCGCCTGCAGGACGGTACGGTGCAGATTGCCGAGGTCACCACGGAAGTGCCGTCTCCTTTCGCTGTGAGCCTGCTGTTCGGATACGTGGCGGAGTTCATGTACGAGACCGACGTACCATTGGCTGAGCGGCGTACCTCGGTTCTTTCGCTGGACAGCGGCTTGCTCGGCGAGCTACTCGGGCAGGCCGACCTTGGGGAACTTCTCGATCCCGTCATCGTTGATCGCGTAGGGGGCGAACTGCAGCGGCTCGTGCCCAGCCATCAGGCCAGGGGGCTGGAGGGAGTGGCGGATTTCCTGCGCCAGCTCGGGCCATTGACCGCAGAAGAGGTGGCAGAACGGCTCAGCGACGGAGACCAAGCCAAGGTTTACCTTGCCGACTTGGAGGGTCAGCGACGCATCATTCGAGTGTCGGTCGCCGGCAAAGTGCATTGGGCTGCCGTCGAAGATGCCGCGCGGCTGCGCGATGCCCTCGGCGTCACGCTGCCAGTCGGCTTGCCTGGAGTCTTCCTGGAGCCGACGCACGCGCCGCTGCGCGATCTGTTGGCGCGCTACGCGCGCACCCGTGCGCCTTTCAGCACCGGCGAGGCGGCTGACCGATTCGGCCTCGGTGTGGCCGTGGCGGACGAGGTGCTGGAACAATTGCGCGAGCAAGGCAAGCTCCTCAAGGGCAACTTCGGCGTCGAGCTCCGCCTCGACATGCAGAAGCCCGATGCCGGCATCCATCCGCTGGCCCGCCACGAATGGATAGGCGACGAGGTGTTCAAGCGCTTGCGGCTGCGCTCCCTGCAGGCCGCGCGCGAGGCAACCCGGCCGGTCTCGCAACAAGCCTATGCACGCCTGCTGCTGGAACGCCAGGGCCTGGTGCCCGAGGCCATGGGGAATGCCGCCGTTCCTGCCCGACACGCCGCCGACGGTACGCTAGAAGGAGTCGGAGGGGTGACCCGAGTCATTGAACAACTCGCCGGCCTCCCTATGCCAGCCTCGCTGTGGGAAAGCCAGGTGCTTCCCGCTCGCGTGCGGGACTACACCCCGGGCATGCTCGATGAACTGATTGCGTCGGGCACGGTGCTGTGGTCTGGCCACGGACAGCTCGGCCGGGACGACGGCCTGGTGGGGCTGCACCTTCAGGAGTTCGCATCTGAGACGCTGTCGCCTCTGCCCGGCAACGATTCGGCAGACGATCTGTCCGTCCTGCAACAGCAGATCCTCGGCAGCTTGGCCAATGGCGGCGCCTTTTTCGTGCGCCAACTCGCGGCGCTGGCGGCATCCGGCTTGCAGTCCGGAGAACCGGCGCCCACGCCCTCGGACATCCACGCCGCACTCTGGGATCTCGCCTGGAGCGGCTATGTCACTGCCGATACCTGGTCGCCCCTACGGGCCTACTACGGCGGGAGTTTAGTGAAGCGCTCCCGCGCCGTTTACGTGTCGCGGCGACGTCGAGCGCTTCACGGGTTGCCTTCCGACGAGCGCATATCCACGGCTTCTGATTCGACACTCAGTGATCCGACACTGGCGGGCCGCTGGTCGCTACTGCACCCTGAGCCGGTGAATGACACCGCTCGGGCGCTGGCACACGTGGAGGGCCTTCTCGACCGCTACGGGGTAGTCACCCGCAGTGCGGCAGTGACTGAAGACATCCCCGGTGGCTTTCCGGCCTTGCGGCCGGTGTTACGCGGCATGGAGGACGTGGGCCGGGTGCTGCGCGGGCGCTTCGTCGAGGGCCTCGGGGCAGCTCAGTTCGCCGAGCGCGTGACAGTGGACCGGCTGCGCGAACTCGCTGGTGCGCTGCCTGCCGAGCCTGTCGCGGCGGCCTTGTGCGCAGCAGATCCCGCGAATCCCTTCGGAACGTTCATGCCTTGGCCATCTCATCGATCGAGCGTGCGCCCAGCTCGACGTACCGGAGCATTCGTCGTTCTGGTCGATGGGCGTCTGATGTTCTACCTCGCTCAGGGCGGGCGCCACTTGCTCAGCTATGGCGATGCAGACGCCGTCGCCATGGCAAGGCCGCTTGCCATTGGCCTCACGGCACTGGCTGGCGCACTGCAACGCGCAAAGTTCGCAAGCTTTACCCTTGAGCGCGTGGACGATCAAACGCCATTCAAAAGCCCGCTGTACGCCGCGCTTCGTGCCGTCGGGTTTTCCAGTGTGCCTAAGGGCTTGGCCTGGTATCCATGAAATCGACGACTACACGCTGGGGAAGCTCGGCCAACAGCATCGTGATGGCACAAGTGGAATGAAATGCACTCGAAGGACCATCATGCCTATTATGTTTTTCTGTTGTCCCCTTTTCTAATGACGAATCACCCAAATCTCTACTTACAGAGGCTCGACCACATGATTGACTCCAATACCAATACCCCTGCCCACCCGACGCGAGCCTGGCTAGGCATCCCATACGCTACTGCGCAACGTTTCCGCCGGCCGACCTTGCTGCCGTTCGATCAAGACCGGCCCTACGACCAGAAGGGACCCGCGCCGATTCAGGCTGGCGACACAAGCTGGCTGGAAGCCGACAACGGTTTGAGCGAGGACTGCCTGAACCTCAACGTCTGGGCACCGGAGGACGTCGGCGACGAACCACTTCCCGTCATCGTCTACATCTTCGGGGGAGGCTTCGAGCTCGGCGCCAACACCCAGATCACCTCAAACGCCTCGGGTTTGGCCGCGACCGGTCGCGCGATCGGAGTGTCCCTGAACTATAGGCTAGGCCCGTTCGGGTGGCTCTCGCTCTCACAGTACGGGGGCTTATTAGCAGACGCCACCAACCTTGGCTTACAGGACATCATCACCGCACTCAAGTGGGTGCGGGAGAACATCTCGCGCTTCGGTGGTGACCCGCAGAACGTCACCGTCGCTGGACATAGCGCTGGAGCATACTCGGCGACCGCACTCCTAGCAGCCCCGGCGGCGGACGGCCTTTACAACCGGGTTGCGGCGTTCTCCGGCGGTGCGTCGCGCATTGTGCCTGCCTGGTGGGCAGAAGAGCTCGCGATCACGTTCCTCACCGAGCTCGGTATCGCGGACGATCCCGAACAACTACTCACTTTGGATGCGAAGCTTCTCGCCGAGACCCTCATCAGGGTCAGTCCGCGTGAGTTCGGACAAAGGCACGGCATTGATTGCACCACAATCAGCATCGTCGATGATCACGCGCAGCCTGGTGCCGTTCTTACAGACCACCCCCTGCGTATACTGGAGGCAGGGAGGAGATCTGACATCGACATCATGTTCAGCAGCACCACCAACGAAGTTGATTGGTATGTCATCAACGACCCAGCGTTCGACCCGGGCAGCATCAATCATATTGTCGATGTGTTCGCCTTGAAAGGCCGCATCCCACGAAGTCGTGCGCGGGGCGTCGTTGCCGCATATGACGTCGGTGGACGCACTCCGGCAGAGGTTCGTGGAGCACTATATACGGACTATTCCTTTACCCTACCAGCCGCTCGTGGTGCGCTCGCCCACGCTGCCGCAGGCGGAAACGCCCACTTGCTCACCATCGGCCCTGTCGAAGGTGCCCACGCGATACACGGCACCGAGATGTACGGCATCGTCGGGAAACAATGTCCAGGATGCAGCGGCGAGCAAGCCAGCCGAGATAAAGTCGTCCGAAACATCCTTCTAGATTTCGCCGCAGGCAATCACGACCGGCTCTGGAAGGCCGTGACGATGGAGCCCACTTCCAGGGGCATCGGTAACCCACCATACGACCCCACGGCCCATGCTGCCGAAGTCCTGCGCACCTTCGAAGGCATCGAACGAACCTGAACGGCCCTACCGGGCACGATCTGATGGGAGGCGGATGGAGGCTTATGCTTCGGTGAGGCTTTGGGAGGGCTCGTTCACGGAAGAGCGGCCTGGTGATCGCGCTGCGGGTGCTGGGCCACCACGCTGCTTGGCGCGATACGCTCGATGCTTACCGGAAAATTCGAAATCCACCACAGCACTGTTCAGTTAGAGAAGACGCCGTGCGAACAGGAAAGCGATGTACACGGCTTTGGCCCGGCCGAGCTAGCACACGATAAAAGCGTGTCGCATTCGCACTGAAGCGCTGAAGACAAAGTCGCAGCAGCTTTTGTGGCGGCTGAGCCAGCGGACAGGGTAGACCAGGGGTGCGCGATAAAAGTAATAAGAAATGGTGGCTTAATTACTTTTTCGCTTATGTGCTATTTCTGGCTTTATCCCGGCATGCCCTCTTACAATGCGAGCGAAAATTCTGGATTCCTATTTCATTTCATCAAGTTAGCCTAACTTCGGCACAAAAACACGAATTCCGGCCGTCCCTCCCTCCCTCTATGGCTACCGGGGCGCGTGCTCCACAAGGCTGGCTTGCCGATGTGCTTCCACCAGGTGCAACACAGCCTTGGACTGGTAGCTTGCCGCCAGCGCCATCAAGCGGTCGGCAAACGGGCGATAGCGTTCGTCCAGCCTGGCCACCTGGTCGGCCTGCGCCATGATCTCGCGCATATTGCCCAGCCTGGCCAGGAGGTACAGCACCTCCATTTCTTCCGCAGGCGGCGCCACCATGGTGCCTGCTTCCTCTGGCGCGTGGGCAGCGCCAAAGGTCCATTCCAGCCGCAGCAGGCGTGCCATCAGCTCCAGCAGCTTGTCCGCATTGATCGGTTTGGAAAGAAAGGCATTCATCCCGGCGGCCAGGCATTGTTCGCTGTCGCTGGCCGATACGCTTGCCGTCACCGCGATGACCGGCACCTCCCGGCAGTAATCCGTTTGGCGCAACAGGCGGGTGGCGGCCATGCCGTCCATCTGCGGCATGGCGATGTCCATCAGGATCAGGTCCGGCCGCAGGCGCCGTGCCGCGTCCAGCCCTTCGCGGCCGTTGGCCGCCTCGCTCACCACGAAGCCGAGCGGCGTCAGCAGATCGATCGTCACGGCCCGGTTCTCGGCGATATCGTCCACCACCAGGATTTTCCTGCGCGGCCCGGCATAGCCGGTGACGTTCGCCACCGCAGCAGCTGCCGCCTCCAGCGGTGCTTCGCCTGTGCTGTCCAGCGCTTGCGCGCGAATCTCAAGGTGGAAGGTGCTGCCCTGGCCGGGCCGGCTCTCGACGCTGATGTCGCCTCCCATCATGCGCGCGTACTGGCGGCTGATGGCCAGGCCCAGGCCGGTGCCGCCGGCGCGGTGCTGCCTGTCGCCGGCCTGCTCGAACGGCTCGAAGATGGTCTCCAGCTGTGCGGGGGCAATGCCGACGCCGGTATCGGCCACCTCGAAGCGCCACTGGTCGGGAGGCGCAAAGCGCACCCGCAGCGCCACCTGTCCCAGGTCGGTGAACTTGACGGCATTGGACAACAGGTTCAGCAAGACCTGGCGCAAGCGCTTGGCGTCGGCCCGGATCCCTGGCGGCACGCCTGGTGCCAGCTCGCACGCCAGCTCCAGTCCTTTTTGCGCCGCCTTCACGCTGGCGATGTCGATAATGTCGTGCACGTAGCTCTGGACATGGAGCTCTTCCGGATAAAGTTCCAGCTTGCCGGCCTCGATCTTGGCCAGGTCCAGGATATCGTTGATGAGGGTGAGCAGATGCTCGCCGCTCTTGCGGATGACTTTCGCCTTCGCGCCATGCGATTCGTCCAGCGACGGGTCGCGCTCCAGGATCTGGGCATAGCCGAGGATGCTGTTGAGCGGCGTGCGCAATTCATGGCTCATGTTGGCCAGAAACACGCTCTTGGCGCGGTTGGCCGCTTCCGCCGCCTGGCGCGCTTGCCGCTCCGCTTCAGCCTGCTTGCGCTCGGAAAGATCCAGCACGAAGGCCACGCCCTGGTCCGGCGAGTCGTCGAAGAGGACGGCGCCGATCAGCACCGGAATGCGGCTGCCGTCCTTGCGCAGGAACTCCTTCTCATACGGGGTGCACTTCCTGGTGGTGCGCACTTCCACGGCTTTGCGCGCATCGAGCGCCTGGTACTCCGGCGAGGTTATGCATTCCCAGTTCACTGCGCCGGCCAACAGGTCTTGCCGCGAATAGCCGAGCATCTCGAGAAACGCCTCGTTGGCCTCACGGATGTTGCCTTGCAAATTCCAGAAGAAGATGCCGATGAGGTTGCCCTCGATTAAACGCTGGATGCGGGCATGGCTGTCGCGCACATCGGCATAGAGGCGCGCGTTGTCGAGCGAGATGGCGGCCTGGGACGCCAGCAGTTCCAGCACCTGGACCCGTTCCGGGGGGAAGGCATGGGTAGCCAGATTGTTTTCCAGGTACAGCAGGCCGACCAGAACCGCCTGGCGCAGCACCGGCAGGCACAGCACGGACTGGGGCGGCTGGTGCGCGAAGTACGGGTCGGCGGCGAACGGGTGCTGGGCCGACGCCTCCATCAGCAGCACCGGCTCGCCGGTGCGCCGGACGTACTGGAGCAGGGTCAGGGGCAGGTGGGTTGGCGAGAGCACGGGCGCGGCAGGCCGGCGCACCTGCACCGTCTGCTGCGCGACCGTGGCCTCCGCCGCCAGCACCAGCTCCTCGCCCTGCGCCAGCAGCAGGCAGCCGTTCTGCGCGCCCGCGCTTTCGAGCACGAGGCGCAGGAGCGTATCGATCAGCTCGTCGATCACGATCTGGCCGGAAATGGCTTGCGATGCCTTGGCCACCGACAGCAGATCGAGCCGGGCCTCGCCTTCGAGCGGGCCCGCGGGCGCGTCGGTGCTGCGCGCGGGCAGCTGCGGGTACTGCTCTTCGAGCTGCCGCACCTTGCCGTCGGCGCCCCAGCGGGCGTAGCAGGCGCGCGCCTGTTCCAGGTAGGCCTGGGCGGGAAGGGCGAGTCCGCGTGCCAGATAGAAGCGGGCGGCGCACTCGCAGACGATGGCTTCATTGTGCACGAAGCCATTGTCGCGCGCCGCAGCGATGGCCCGCTCGTACAGGCGCTGGGCATCGAGTTCGCGCCCTTCGATGCGGGCGAGCTCGGCGGCGACCAGCGCGCGCCGAATCTCAAAGTTGTCGGGCCCGCTCTCGGCCCATGTCGCAAGCTGGTCGTAATGGACTTGCAAGGCACTCAGTATCTGGGCGCGCGCAGCGGCGCACGCCGCATCGTATAAGGCCGCCCGCGCCAGCGCGCCATAAAAATGGTATTCGGCATGCTCGAAGTAGGAGTGCGACGTCCACAGAAGCGCTTCGGCCTTGGCCGCCGCCTGCATGGCAGAGGCATAATCGCCGGCCAGGACACGGGCTTGCAACTTGCGGATCCAATACAGGCAGGCGGCCAGCGCCAAGCGCGGATCCGCCTCCAAATGCTGTTCGAACTGCGCTTCGTCGAATTGCTCATCGTTGAAGGACGACAAATCCGACGTCAGGCCGCGCAGAGTCCGGATGAGCCTCTGCTGCCCGGTGATGACGTCGACGACCGATCCGAAGCGCACCTTCGTGGCGAAGGCGAGGGCGGTGTCGGTCGCGCGCTCGCACTCGGCAAGCGGATCACCGGCGGCGAGAAGATTGGTAACCAGGTTGAATTGGCAATAGGACACGAAGGTGAGATCGCCATCTCTATTCGCCGCGTCCATGCCGCGCCGCAGCAAGGGCCGGCTGGTGCGAACGTGCCTGGTCCAGGGTGTGACGAAATGTCCGAAAATGAGACAGAGGCGGGCTTCGAAGCGCATCAGCCCGCGCTTTTCCATCAGGTCGTAGCCCAATTTGCCAAAGCGGTACGCGGTTTGGTAGTCGCCGAAACGCCCCTCGAGCATCCAGGCGAACCAGACATAGCCGGCGCTGGAACTGTCGCAGTGACCGTATTCCAGGCTGAGGTTGGCCATGCGGGCGATCGCCAGCCAAAACAATTTTTCGTCGGTGATTGAGGCCGGCGGCAGAATGGCGATCAGCACGTCGAAGGTGGCGCGCCTGGCTGGATCGCTCATCAAGGGCAAATCGATGAGCTCTTCAATGGATTGTTCGCCAAGTTGCCGCCAGAACCGTTGGACTTCCTGCTCGACCTCGTCCTTTGCCGGATGGGCGGACCAGTCAATCCCCGCCTGCCGCAGGTACTCCAGACTGACATCGACGGCGCGGTCGGTCAGGTCCAGGGTGATGTAGAGCTCGATCCGCAGGCAGGCGACGGCCGCCAGATCCGTGAGCGTGCCGGCCCGCCGCGCCAGCGCCGACAGCCGATCGTCGGCGGCCTCGGTTGCGCCGGTCTGGAATTCGCATTCGGCGCGATTGATCTCCAGCGCGAAGGCCAGGCCGTAGCGCCGCTGCCAGCGCTCTTGCGTCAGCAGCGCGCCGCCGCCGGCCAGAAATTTCAGGGCCGTGGCATAGGCCGTCGATCGCTTGGCGCGCTGGCCGGCGATCAGGTTCAGCTCGGCCACTGTTTCCCGTTCCTCGATTGAGGTGATCAGCGCGCTGCCGGGGTTGAGCTGGTTGACGATGTCGAAGATGTTCCGCTCGACGTCCTCGGCAGGCGTGCGCGCCGCCAGCAAGCGGCCGATACTGAGATGGGCGGCCGGCCGTTCGGCTTCGGGGATGAGCGAATAGGCCGCCTCCTGGAAGCGGTCATGGAGGAAAGTGTAAGTATCGCCCGACCGCCGGACGAACCCCGCGCGCAAGGCTTCCCACAGGGCCGCCTGGGTGGCCGCGCCGCTTTCCCCTCGGATCAGGCTCAGCGTGGCAAGGTCGGCGCTGTTGCCCAGGCAGGCAAAGCGGGCCAGGGCCGCTTGTGTCTCCTGCGGCAGACGGGCGAGCTTGCCTACCATCAGGTCGGCGATATTGTCGGTAAATCCCTTGGCCTGGATGCGCGGCAGGTCCCAGCGCCACGCGCCCTGGTCGGCATCGAACTGCAACAGCTTTTCCTCGGCCAGGGCGGCCAGGAACTGGCGGATAAAGAAGGGATTGCCGCCGGTCTTGTCCCACACCAGCTGCGCCAGCGGGCGGGCCTCGGCAGGCGGGCAATGCAGCGCGTCGGCGGCCAGTTGCGCGACATCGCCGAGGGCCAGCGCGGTGAGCGCGATGTGCTGCGTCGCGCCGCCCGCCTGGCGGATCGTTTCCAGACCACGCATCAGCGGATGGTTGCCGTCGACTTCGTTGTCGCGGTAAGCGCCGACCAGCAACAGGTAGCGCACGTCCGGATCGGTGGCGAGATCGCCCAGCAGGGCCAGCGTTCCCGCGTCCCCCCATTGCAAGTCGTCGAGGAACAGCACCAAAGGGTGCGCTTGGGTGGCGAATACGCCGATGAAATGCCGGAATACAAGCTGGAAGCGGGCTTGCGCCTGCTGCGGCGGCAGCTCGGGCACGGACGGCTGCGGCCCGATGACAAGTTCGAGCCGGGGGATCAGGCGCAGCATGAGCTGGGCGTTCGGTGCCAGCGCTTCGTGAAGGGTCTGCCGCCAATGCGCGATGCCGGCCTCGCTTTCGCCCAGGAGATGGCGCACCAGGCCGTCGAAGGCCTGGGCCAGGGTGGCATAGGGAATGTCGCGCTGATACTGGTCGAACTTGCCGGCCTGGAAGTAGCCGCGCCTTGCCACCACCGGTTGGTGCAGTGTCTCGATCAGGGCCGATTTGCCGCCCCCCGAATAACCGGCCACGGTCACCAGCGTTGCTGCGCCCGTCGTGGCCACCGCTTCGAACGCGGCCAGCAGCGCAGCTCTTTCCCGTTCCCGTCCGTACAGCTTGAGCGGGATCTGGAAACGGTCGGCCACATCGCGCCGGCCCAGCGCGAACGGCGCAATCGCGCCCGCGGCCTGCCATTGGGCCAGGCACTGCTCCAGGTCGGCCAGCAGGCCATGGGCACTCTGGTAGCGCTCCTCCGGCAGCTTGGCCAACAGCTTGAGCACGAGGGCGGACACTGCCGCGGGAACGGTGGAGATCCGTTCGTGCGGCGGGACCGGCTTGCGGGCAAGGTGGCAATGCACCCATTCCAGCGGATCGTCTGCCTCAAATGGCAACTGGCCGGTCAACAGGCGGTACAGCATGACCCCCAGCGAATAGAAATCGGTGCGGTGATCGGCGGGGCGATTCATGCGTCCGGTCTGCTCGGGCGAGACATAAGCCCAGTCGCGGCCGGCCGCCGTGCGGGCAGAGGCGGCGTCCTCGCGGGCCGTCGCCCGGCTCAGATCCGCCAGTTTCAACTGCACGTCGGCCAGCCGCACCACGTCGTGGTCATGTGCCAATAAAAAATTGGCAGGCTGGATATCGCCATGCACGATGCCGGCCGCATGGAGTGCCGCCAGGGCGCGGGCCGCCTGCAGGGCCAGGGCCAGCGCCTTCGGCAGGCCGAGCTGCGGCGGGCGTGCCAGCACGGCATCGAGCCCCTCGCCGGCGAACGCTTCCAGCACCAGGGCCAGGTGCGGTCCTTCCTCGAGCAGGGCCAGCGGTTTGAGGATCTCGGGCGCATCCAGGGATTGCAGCAAGCCGTATTCGCGCCGCAGGCCGTCGGCGGCGTTATCGTGTGCGGGAAGCTTGAGCAGCGCGCTGGTGCCGGCAGGCAGCTCTCGGGCAAGGTGAAGGGGGCCGCCGCCTGTCATCCCGATCTGCTCGAGGATCTGATAGTTGCCCACGTTCATCCAACTGCACTCACTTTCTCAAGTGCTCCTCGCCCGCGGCGGCATCGCTACGCAATTAAACGCCGTCCTTTACTTCAGTGGAAATTTGACCACGCGCCAGAAGATAAGTTTGGCCCGCCATAGAACCAATCGCCGGGCCTCATGTCAAAAAAATCAACCCACCACAGAGGAGCCATCGTATGAACTCGAACGCTGATGACGGGAAGGCCGAACGTTTTTCTTGCCGACACCATGCCCCACTGGCGCTCGCCGCTGTCCTTGTATCGCTGGGGGCAATGCCAGTGGCCCGGGCATCCGAGATCGCAACCAGCAATCCGGACTTGACCGTGCGTTGGGATAATACCGTCAAGTACAGCGCCGCCGCGCGCGTGAAGGGCCGCTCGCCGGTCCTGACGGCCAATTCCAATCTGAACGACGGCGACCTCAACTTCACCCGCGGGCTCATTTCCAATCGCCTCGACCTGCTCTCCGAGTTCGACCTCACCTACAGGCAGATGGGCCTGCGGCTCAGTGCCGCCGCCTGGTACGACGACGTCTACAACCGCAGGAACGATCATCCTGACGATGGCACGGCCAACCCGCTGTCCGTGCCCTACAACAGCTTCACGCACGATACGCGGGCCATCCATGGCCGCAAGGCGGAACTGCTCGACGCCTTCGTCTTCAGCAAGTTCAACCTCGGCGACAAGCCGGCCGCGGTGCGGGCCGGCAGGCATGCGCAGGTCTGGGGCGAATCGCTGTTCTTCGGCGGCAACGCCATTGCCGGCGGCATGATGCCGATCGATGCCGTCAAGCTGTTGTCGGTCCCCAATACCCAGTTCAAGGAAGCCCTCCGTCCGGTGCCGATGCTGTCCGGCCAGGTGCAGCTGACGCCCGACGTGGCCGTGGCCGCCTACTACCAGCTCCGGTGGGAGGCCAACCGCCTGCCGGCGGTGGGCAGCTATTTCTCCCAGGCCGACTTCCTCCCGGAAGGCGGCGAACAAATTCTGCTTGGCCTGCCGACTGTGGCCCAAGGAGGGCCCTTCCTGCAAGACAACGCGCCGCGCGTCGCCGACGAGAGGGCCGTGAACTCCGGCCAGGGCGGGCTCAGGGTCGGCATCCGGCACGAGGGGACCGACTACGGGCTTTACGCCATCCGCTTTCACAACAAGAGCCCGCAACTGGTCACCAACCTGGGCCTGAGGCCGGTAACCGGCGCCTTCCCGGGGCCGGGCTGCACGGTGCCGGGATCGGTTCAGACCGGGGCCGCCAGCTGCGCCCTGGCGGGCCCCGTCTCCTACCGGCTCGTCTACCATGAGGGCATCACGGCCTTTGGCGCCAGTGCCAGCCATACCTTCAACAACGTGAATCTGGCGGTGGAAGCCTCGATTCGCCACAACCAGGACCTGGCGAGCAGCGGGGCGGTCGATACCAGCGCCCTGGGCGGCATTGCCACCAACAACAGCGGCAGTCCCGCCTACGCCACGGGCCGAACCGCGCACGTAAATTTTTCCGCTCTCTGGAGCCTGCAGCCGTCGGCCCTGTTCAGGGAAGCCAATTTCGCCGGAGAAGTCATGTGGAACCGCGTGCTCAAGGTGAAGAAGAACGCCGCGGTGGTGAGCACCACGGCGACGCGCGATGCGTTTGCGCTGCGGGGATCGTTCGAGCCGGTGTACCGCCAGGTCGTCAACGGCCTCGACCTGTCCGTTCCCATCGGCCTGGGCTATGCACCCAAGGGCTCGCGTTCCATGGCGCTCGGCCCGGGCACACCGGAAGGCGGCGGCGACATCAATATCGGCCTGAACGGCACCTACCTCAATACCTGGAACCTCAGCCTTTTATATACCCATTATTACGGGAAGGAGCAGCCCCTCGCGGACGTCAACGGTAACCTCACCTACGCACAAAGCCTGAAGGACCGCGACTTCGTGGCGTTCTCCATTCGCCGCACGTTCTGAGGAGACGAAAGATGCTTCCCAAGCTGCAAGCCGGCCTGCGGGCCGTACTCGTCGCGGTGGCCGCTGCCGCAGCCGCCGCCACCGCCTTCGCCGGCGTCTCGTCCGAGGAGGCTGCGCGGCTCAAGGCCGACCTGACCCCGTTCGGCGCCGAGAAAGCCGGCAACCAGGAGGGCACGATCCCGGCCTGGACCGGCGGCTACACCACGCCGGACCCGAACTTCAGGAACGGTGGCCGGCGCCCCGACCCCTTCGCCAGCGAAAAGCCCCTGCTCTCCATCAGCGCCAGGAACATGGGCCAGTACGCCGACAAGTTGGCCGAGGGCGTCAAGGCGCTGATGAAGAAGTATCCGGACTTCCGCATCGACGTCTATCCGACCCACCGCACGGCCGTGGCGCCGCAGTGGGTCTACGACAACACCTTCAGGAACGCCACCCGCGCCAGGATAATCGAAGGCGGCGCCGGACCGCAACCGGAAGGCGCCTACGGCGGCATTCCCTTTCCCATCGCCAAAAGCGGCATCGAAGCCATCTACAACCATGAGTTGCGTTGGCGCCCGCCCGCGTTGGAGCTGGAGAAGCTGCGCAGCTACCAGGTGACCGCCGACGGCCGCGTGGTGACAATGGCGGAAGGCACCTACCATCTACAGATGCCGTATTACGCCAAGGACGGCGAGGGCCGGTTCCGGAGCGAATACTGGCTGCTGCGCGGCATCTTCAGCGGCCCGCCGTTGCGCGTCGGGGAGGGCGCCGCGGCACGCCTCAATCTCGACGATTCCAAGAGCAGTACCTGGGTCTACCTGCCCGGCCAGCGCCGCGTGCGCAGGCTGCCCAACGCCTGCTGCGACACGGCAACACCGCAGTCGGGCGGCATCGCCACCATCGACGAAGTGAACGTGTTCACCGCCCGCAAGGACCGCTTTGACTGGAAGCTGGTGGGCAAGAAGGAGATGTACATCCCCTACAACGGCAACCGCATCCTGGTCCCGACCCGGGATGCGGACGTGCTGGGCAAGCACTTCCTCAACCCCGATCATGTGCGCTGGGAACTGCACCGGGTCTGGGTCGTCGAGGCCACCCTCAGGCCGGGGCAGCGCCATACCTCGCCGCGAAGCCGCTATTACCTCGACGAGGACACCTGGACCGCGCTCCTGGCCGACCGCTGGGACGCCAGCGGCCAGTTGGCGCGGATGCCGATCGCCATTCCCGTGGTCTTGCCGGATTTGCCGGGGCAGTATTCCCTCTATTACGGCGTCTATGACCTGATCTCCGGCTCCATGTACATGGAGGTGATGATGAACCAGAGCCCGAGCCAGCTCAAGCTGACCGCGCCCCTCCCGGACGAGGTATTTACGCCGGACGGGCTGATCGGCGAGGGCCTGCGCTGAGCCGGGCCCGCGGCAGCGATGGCATGGCCTACGCCGACAGTTCGATGAAGTTCCCGCAGCTGATTTGCCGGGCCGCGCTGGCCGCGCTGGCCCCGGCAGCCTGCTTCGGCGCCGCCCCGGTCGCCGACCCGCTTGAGCGGCCGGCGCTAATTTCCAGGCGTGCCAACGCCGCCTTGCTGCTCGACATCGCGCGTGCCGGCCAGCGTCTGGTGGCGGTCGGCGAGCGGGGTACGGTGCTGCTTTCCGACGACGATGGCAAAAGCTGGCGCCAGGCCAGGCACGTGCCGGTGGCGGTGAGCCTCACCCGGGTCGCGTTTCCGGTCGCCACGTCGGGCTGGGCGGTAGGCCACGCGGGCGTCGTGCTGGCCAGCGGCGACGGCGGCGAGACCTGGAACCGGCGCCTCGACGGCCGCAGCGCCGCCGCCATCGCCCTCAAGGCGGCGCAAGCCGCGCTTGCCCGCCGCGACAGCGCGGCCAAGCGGCGCTCGCTGCGGGAGGCCGAGCGCCTGGTCGCCGACGGCCCGGACAAGCCCTTCCTCGACCTGCGTTTCACGACGCCGCGGCGCGGCTTCGTCGTCGGCGCCTACGGCATCATCTTCCGCACCGAAGACGGCGGCGCGAGTTGGCAGCCCTGGATGTCCCATCTGGATAATCCCAAGGGCTACCACCTCAACGCCATCGCCGCCGTCGAAGGCGTGCTCTACATCGTCGGCGAGCATGGCCTGGTGCTGCGCTCGACGGACGGCGGCGAGCATTTCGCCACCCTCAAGCTGCCCTATGAAGGCAGCTTCTTCACCGTCGCGCCAGAGGGCCGCAAGGCGGTGCTCGGCGGCCTGCGCGGCAATGCCTTCGTCAGCGAGGACCAGGGCCAAGCATGGAAGCGGATCGACGTCGCCGTGCCGGCCAGCCTTGCGCATGTCGCGCCGCTGTCCGGCGGCGGCCTGCTCTTCATCAACCAGGCCGGGCAAGCGCTGCGGGGCGGCGGCGAGGGTGTGCGGCTGTTGCGCATGCCGCCGCTACCGCCGCTGACGGCGGCGATCGAGGCGGCGGACGGCGCCATCGTCGCCGCCACCTACCGGGGCGCGCGGCGCTTGCCTGCGCCCCCTTGAATCCCGGGCCAGCCCGAAGAAAGCCGCGTATGACAGCCCACGACAGCATGTCGGATCAGAAAGTGGTCGGCAAGCTCGCCGATTTCGACATCCATTCCGGTTCCCGCACCGAACGCATCCTCTTCAACAACCGGGTGGCCATCCTGGCCGTCTGCCTGCTGGTGACCCTGGTCCTGGGCTTTGAGGCGACCATGCTGCGCCTGAACGCCAGCTTCGAGGAGATGATCCCGACCGGCCACCCCTACATTGCCAACTACCTGGCGCACAAGCGCGATGTTGCCGGCCTCGGCAATACCTTGCGCATCGCCGTCGAGAACACGCGCGGAGACATTTACGATGCCGGCTACCTGGCGACACTGCAAAAGCTGAACGACGCCATCTTCCTGCTGCCCGGCGTGGACCGCGCCCAGATGAAGTCGCTGTGGACACCCGCCACCCGCTGGGTCGGCGTTACCGAAGAGGGCCTGGAAGGCGGCCCGGTGATTCCCCCGGACTACACCGGCACGCCGCAAAATTTCGTCCAACTGCGCCGCAACATCGAGCGTTCGGGCGAGATCGGCCAGCTCGTCGCCCTCGACGGCAGATCCAGCGTCATCTCCGCGCCGCTGCTGGCCGCCTATCCGGACGGCACGCCACTCGACTACGCCAAGGTCAATGCGGGCGTGGAGGCGCTGCGCGAGCGCTTCGAAAGCGACCGCGTACGCATCCATGTCACCGGCTTCGCCAAGGTGGTCGGCGAACTGATCGACGGCGTGCGCGCGATCATGCTTTTTTTCGGCGCCGCCGTTGTGCTGGCCAGCGTCGCGCTCTACGGCTACACGCGCTGCGTGCGCAGTACCCTGCTGGTCGTGGCCTGCTCGCTCGCGGCGGTGATCTGGCAGCTCGGCCTGCTCACCCTGTCAGGCTATGAACTCGACCCCTATTCGGTGCTGGTGCCTTTCCTGGTCTTTGCCATCGGCATGAGCCACGGGGCGCAAAAGATGAACGGCATCATGCAGGACATCGGGCGCGGCACCCACCGGCTCGTCGCTTCCCGCTATACCTTCCGCCGCCTGTTCCTCGCCGGCTTGACCGCGCTGCTTTGCGATGCCGTCGGCTTCGCCGCACTGGCAATCATCCAGATCCAGGCGATCCGGAATCTCGCCCTCATTGCCAGCATCGGTGTCGCCGTGCTGATCTTTACCAACCTGATCCTGCTGCCCATCCTGCTGTCCTTCGTCGGGGTCAGCCCGGCCGCGGCGCAGCGCAGCCTGCGTACGGAAGTCGCCGAGCGGACGGGCACGGGGATCAACCCGGTGTGGCACTTCCTGGGCCGGTTTGCGCAGCCCCGCTGGGCGCTCGGCGCGCTGGTGGCGGCGGCGCTGCTCGGGGCCGGCGGCTATGTTGTCGGCAGCAATCTCAAGATCGGCGATCTCGATCCTGGAGCGCCGGAACTGCGTCCCGATTCCCGCTACAACCGGGATGTGGCCTTCCTCGGCAGCCATTACGGGGCCAGCAGCGATGTGTTCGCCGTCATGGTGACGACGCCGGAAAGCGCCTGCTCGGCCTACGACACGCTGATGCGCATCGACGCCCTGGAGCAGGAACTGCAGCAGCTCGACGGCGTCGATTCCACCTATAGCCTGGCGCAGCTCAACCGCCGCGTCATCGTCGGCCTCAACGAGGGCGATCCGCGCTGGTCGGACCTGCTGCACAGCCAGGACATGCTGAACGCGGTCAGCGCCCGCGCACCGCGCGGGCTCTACAACGATACGTGCAGCCTGCTGACGGTGTACATCTACCTGACCGACCACAAGGCCGACACGCTCGCCCGCGTGGTGGAAAAGGTCGAAGCCTTCGGCGCCGCCAATGATTCCGGCCGGGCACGCTTCATCCTCGCCGCCGGCAACGCCGGCATCGAGGCGGCCACCAACAGCGTCGTCAAAAAGGCCAGCCGCGCGATGCTGTTCTGGGTCTACGGCGCCGTCATCCTGCTGTGCCTCGTCACATTCCGCTCCTGGCGGGCGGTTGTCTGCGCCGTTCTGCCGCTGGTGCTGACGTCGGTGCTGTGCGAGGCGCTGATGGTCCTGCTGGGCATCGGCGTCAAGGTCGGCACGCTGCCGGTAATCGCGCTGGGCGTCGGCATCGGCATCGACTACGCCCTCTACGTCATGAGCATCATGCTGGCCCAGTTGCGCCGGGGCGCAACGTTGGCCGAGGCCTACCACAAGGCATTGCTGTTTACCGGCAAGGTCGTCATGCTGACGGCGGTGACGCTGGCGGTCGGCGTTGCCACCTGGACCTTCTCGCCGATCAAGTTCCAGGCCGACATGGGGATACTGCTTGCCTTCATGTTTTTCTGGAACATGATGGGGGCCCTCGTCCTGCTCCCGGCCTTGGCCTGCTTTTTGCTGCCGCCCGGGCAATACGCCGAGAGACAAGTCAGTGGCTAGGATATGGGGGGGAGTCAAGGCCTCGACAGGCGGCTGCGATCAGATGTCGAGCGGTACGACGATCATCGCCGGCCCCGTTTGATCTGTCATCAACACATTGCCTTGCAAAATCATGATCACGACCTCCCGATTTGAAAGCGGGGCGGCGGTATTGTTTCCCTTGTTGCCACCGTACGATTGCGCGACCGCGCCGCCGTAGCGCCACGCAGGGCGCCAACGCCCGCCCACTCCGAAGTCACCGGGTTGATCAATGCCACTGTTGGAAAGACCAACACGCCCACGGCGCCGGACACAAGTTCGCGCGAGGAGGGGGCTGCAAGGTAGCAGCGGGCCAATGTGGTATCGAACGCTGCTTCGATGTTCCGGCGCTGACGGGCGCGGGTTACCTCCGTGCTTCCGGGGCCAACACAGCCCGGCATCAGCGGGAGCGACAGGGCCAGCCCCACGAGATTTCGCCAGAAGCGGCGTCGACCCACGCCGTCGTGAGAAAGTATTGTATCGATCATAACCATCGGTCCGTTCCTGATGTTCAGCCTGATAGGATGACAACGCACACACCTCTCTGACCGCCCGCGCGCCAGCTTCGTTCCTGCCCTTGTGCCACCCGAGCAAGCCCGGCATTCCGTTTCCGTCAACGACAAACGCGCCGCCGTGCCCGGCGCGATGACGTGCGTGCGTCGCTGCGTGGAGCGCGAACAATTGGAGGTCAGGGGACTCTAACCAGCCTAAGGATGACGACGAGGGTAGCGCCGATGGAGCCGATTGCATCGCAACAAGTCTTCGCAGCCTGGGTACAAGCGGCAGGCATTGTCGCCGCCGCGCTGATTGCGGCCTTGATCTATGGACTTGTGAGTTACCGCGCCTTCCGGCGCGCGCGCCGGGAGGATCTGCAATACTTTGACCGACTACTCATGCTGGCACAACAAATTAGAAAACTGTTTCATAAGGCGGAACTGGCATGCTCGGGCTCGGAAGCGATGCCGGCGATCTGGCTGCTGGCCACGTTCGAGACCGAACGGCGATGCCTGACCCAGGCGCTTCAGTCATTGCCTCTGGAACATGCGCCCGACCAGGCGCTCTTCACTCCTGTTTTGAAGCTGAGCGTGTGCTTGACGGACATGGGTGAAGGACCATCCGGCGCATCGCGGGGCGATGCCAGGCAGATGTTCAGGCGCCTCCATCGCCGGGCGGACAGCGCTATTGAGCGCATCCGTTCGCTGCGCAAACTTCATTGCGACCCGCCACGATTTCCCCTGAAGCGCGTCAGCGAGGCCGGTATGCCGACTACAACCGTCGACCGATATGCCACTTTCAAGTTCAGCGAAGAAATCTATCTGGAACAAGACAGCGTGGATTTCGAAATCCTGGTTAACAATCAAAGCGTGCGTTGCACCGTCAGGCATGAAGAACTGGACCGGCTGGCCGAAGCGAGTCATCTAAGCGTCGGAACCGATTTTCGACGGTACGCAACAATCTTCCGGCAGCAGCGCGAACTGATTTGGCTTGCTGCCGAATGTTTGATCCGGGCAGGCGCGAGGTCGCCGGTCGCCGTGAAGGCTTCCGACGTCAGCAGCGCGCTATCCGTCAAGCCGAGCCAGCGGAACTCCCTGGAGGTAGTCAGCCCCGCTTCCTGACCATGCGTTAGAACGGGTAAGCGCCACTGTTGCGCAGGGCTGCTATACTCTTGCCGGGGTGCGAACATCAAATTGCAGGTGTCGCAGGTTTTGCGTCAGGTCGGGCCGCCGCGCTGACCGTGCTCGACCAACGAAAGACCGCGCCCATGGCTGCTTTTGAACAGGCCCTCTCCCTGAGTTTCAACCGCTTTGTCGCCTCTAAAAAGGCTGGTGGAATGGTGCTCATCATATGCACCTTCGTTTCACTGGTCCTTGCAAATTCGGACGTGTCGGACACTTACCTCGGCTTCTGGCATCAACAGGTGCTGGGCATGAGCGTGGAACATTGGGTCAACGACGCGCTGATGGCGATCTTCTTCCTGTTGATCGGCCTTGAACTGGAACGAGAGCTCTACAATGGCGAACTCTCGAACTTCCGGCAGGCTCTGCTGCCAATCGTCGCGGCTGCCGGAGGCATCGCCGCACCTGCAGGCATTCACTTCTTGCTTAACAACGGTACGCCGACCCAGGCCGGAATGGGGATACCGATGGCGACCGACATCGCGTTCGCTCTCGGCGTTCTGGCGCTGGTGGGAAGCCGTGTACCTGCCTCCTTGAAGATCTTCCTGACGGCATTGGCGGTAATGGATGACTTGGGGGCAATCATCGTCATTGCTGTGTTTTATACCAAGAGTGTATCGCTGGCTTATCTGGCCGGCGCCGCCGCAGTGTTCGCTCTGCTGCTGGCAATGAACCGGCTGCTGCGCATCATGGCGCTCGCACCGTATCTGGCTGGCGGTGCGCTGATGTGGTTTCTCATGCTGCAATCCGGAGTGCACGCGACGATCGCCGGGGTTCTGCTGGCCTTTGCGATTCCGTACTCCGCTGTGCAGGATGATCCGCAGTCGCCCTCGCACAAGCTTGAGTCCGCCTTGCATACACCGGTGGGCTTTATTATTTTGCCGATCTTCGCGCTCGCAAACACGGGTGTGGTAATCGGCGTCGATTGGGCGCGTGAGCTTGTGTCGGCCAACAGTGTCGGAATTGCCGCCGGGCTGGCCATAGGGAAGCCACTCGGCATAGGCCTTGCAAGCCTGGTGGCTGTGTCATTGGGGATCTGTCGTCTTCCACTCGACCTTGGCTGGCGCCACGTAATCGGTGCCGGGCTGCTTGGCGGCATTGGCTTCACCATGTCAATTTTCATCACCAACCTGGCATTTGCCGGCGAGGCGGACGCTATCAACAATTCGAAAATCGCCATCCTTGCCGCTTCGCTGTTTGCTGGAGCAATCGGATTCGCCTGGCTCAAGGCGTTCGGCGAGCCGCTCGCAGCGGATCGCAATCCGGAGACGATGGCGCGATCTTGCCGGCTTTGATCGAGATGACAACACGCAGCATGTCTTTCAGGTGCAGCTCGATCAGGTCCCAGTCGATGGTGCCGCGGAACAGGCTGCCAATGTGCTCCAAATTATCTTCCCGGTCGGCACGGTAGAATGTGAGGTCCTTGATGTTGCGGATGCGCGGCATGAGGTCGATGCCCAGCAGGTAGGCCAGGCCAAAGACGGGCGTGCTCTGCGCCTAGGTGTCGCCATGCAGCGTGTCAGGCTGTATGACGGACTGGTTGTTAATCAGGCCGTCGAGGATATAGACGGCCTCGTAAACGCCGCACGGGATGAAGTGGCTAAACAGTGCGATGTACTTGTCGGAGACGTGATAGTAGCCGATCCCGCCGTATCCGCCGTATCGATGTGGTACTCGGAGAGCAGGTTCCGCTCGTACATATTCCACTTGGTGCCGTCTGCAGAGGCGCTCTTGCCCGAGCCCCAGTAGCGCGACAGCGCGAAGCGATTATACGCATTGATGACCTTGAAAATGGCCTTGTCCAGGCGCTGCTCGGTCACATGCTTCAGATTAAGCCAGGCCTCGTCCAGCGGGAGCAATGCGCGGATGCCGACGAACTCGCGCAAGTGTGCACGGTGACGCTGCTTCGTGCCCGATTTGTCATACCGGGCCAGCGCCGATTTCGTGGGCGCCCTGACTTGGGCGCAAGCCGCTCGCCGGTTCGGGAACCTGCGTTGACCTCATCAAGGAATATGTGACAGGGCTGAAGGGCCTCCCGACGACGGCCTGGAAAGCCGGCGTCAATGTCATGGAGGCGGGGAACAAAGTCGTCAGGGGAACGGCGATAGCAACTTTTGAAAATGGCCGTTAGCCTGAACAGGCTGTCGCGTTCATTGTCGCCATCTCTAGAAACCTACTATGATGTGGACAGGGCGCTTGGCAAGCGTTGGGGCCTCATGATAGTTCAGTCAATATTACATAATGCAAGAGATATATAAGAAGGCGCTGCTCGCACTCATCCTCCTCGTGGCCGCGAATGCGCTGATGGTGTCTTTTTTCACTTATCAGAGCTATCTCTCGCTTTCCCTGTTGCCTTGGGCGGGAGACGGGGTTCGCCTGCAAGCGACCGGTTGGACGGATAGCGGGATGGGCGGCACCTCGATCGTCCGCATCCACCATGACCAGCCGGACAAACTGCGTTTCGACATGAAACTGACGAAAGCGGTGGCATTCCCGTCCGCTATTGCCGACCTGATGCTCATCGACGCGACAGGACAGCGAGTGCTGGCGGACTGGTCGAAGTACACCAGCATCACCTTCCTGGCCAAATGCACTCCCTCGAATTCGATGGTATTTTCCATTACCACCTTCGACGAGAAGATCTCGAAGAAGGGTGACTTCCAAACCTACCGAGTTCCGGCCACCTATTTTTCCTGCAATACGAATGGGGTGCCGGTTTCCCTGGACCTGACCCGGCTCGCCCTGCCTGACTGGTGGCTCAAAAAGATGAAGCTGGACTTGTCGAGCCAGGGTTATGCCCTCAACAAGGTGGCAAAGCTTTCCTTCGGCGCCAATTTGAATACTCCCCCGGACGTCGAATCCCAAGCGGAAATCAGCGAACTCGTGCTGCATGGTCGCGACTATCACTCTTTCGTATCGCTGGCCGTGACGCTGTTGGCCAGCTGGGCCGTATTTGCGGTCTGGTTTTTCCGGGCCCATTCGCGCGCGCTGGTTGCCAGCGTGGCGACCAGCCTGAGAAAAGATGTTCCCCTGGCGGCCTACCGTCAATTAACCCTGGAACCGTATAAGGATAAGGAAAAGGCGGGGCTTCTGAAATATATTGCCACCAATTACACCGATAGCGACCTGGTCTTGGAGTCGGTTGTCACCGCGACCGGGATCAACCGAACCAAAGTCAATGATCTATTGAAATCGGAACTGGGCATGACTTTCACCGGCTACCTGAATAAATTGCGGCTGACGGAAGCGGCCCGCTTACTGTCCGAAAATAGCGGCGCCGCGATCTTGGAGATTGCGTATTCCGTCGGATATGCCAATGTTTCCTACTTCAATAAGTTGTTCAAGGAAGAGTATGGCTGCACCCCGAAAGTGTTTCGATCGATTTCGGCCCAACAAGCAGCGCCCGTCGAGGATTTCCCGGCGAAGTCAGCGGCCGACTCGCCGCCCTGACCCTCTTCCACTCCTGACAGTAACACTCGCAATTTCTACAGTTTTATAGAGGTTGCGCTTGTATCATCAGATTCTCTTGGCCCCTCTATCTATGCTCGGGCTGTCGGTCGACGTCCGTCGTCGAGAAAACGCACTGAAAAAAGCGCACTGAATTGTATTTCGTATATGTAAAACAGTGGGTATGTGCGCCGATATATTCTTCCTGTAAGAATATAAATGGCGAGACGATTATGCCCTTCGGTATTTTGTATGCGCAGGTGCGGCTGTTTTCATCTTTTCGGAAATGCTTTGCAAGCATTCAAGTCAAATAGGCGCAATCAGCAGCCTCTCGCACCTGGAGCTAGATCCAATCCGCCGGATTTCACGTTTTGAAACATTAGCATTTTTTTTGCTTCATGGATTTGTACGATGTTCCCCACCTTTTTTGCGAGTGATTTAGAAATGAAAACAAAGCACATAACACACAAGCCGCTGTGGCTGAGCAAGGCAATGATGGCGGCCGCCGCGGCGTTGACCCTATTCGTTGGCTCGGCGGGCAATTGCTGGGCTCAAAAGGCTGAAGGCCTGGCCAGCACCCCGCAGATGGGCTGGAACAGCTGGAACAAATTTGCCTGCGAAATCGACGAGCGCCTGATCC